>JAAYOK010000214.1 GCA_012520355.1 Bacillota bacterium
ATCTATGTACATCTGACGCATCAAGGGTGGATAACCCAAATGGAAGAGACCAGGTTCAACACCTTCCAGATCCACATCGTCGACTCCAAAACTATCATTCGTGCCAGGAAAATGGAGAAAGGCACGATCCGTATCAGGAGGACTCAAAACCACAGTATACGAGGTCTTGGCCCCGGGAATACAGGCAACATGCTCGGTGCTTATTCCCTCCTCTTGAATAATGCTGCGGATGATGGTACCAACATGATCATCACCTGTGCGTCCCATCAAGACGGGATTGAACCCCAGACGTTTAAGGGCAACGCCCGTATTGGTAACAGCACCTCCTGTAGTAAAAGCCAGGGCTTCGGTTTGAATCATACTTCCTGGTTTTATCGATGCAAAACTACCGACTTTCCAGTCGGGAATGATATCGAGGCATAAGTGACCTGCCACAACAATGTTCATATACATTCCTCCGTGAAGTTAATGGCAAATACGCTTAGACTTAGAATCTTGTATAACGTTTTTACTTCTCGATGGTCCTGCAATTTCCTGTATCAAGTCATGAAGGCCGAACAAAAGACCAACACCCCCTTAAGCCAAACTTCAAACTTCCTTGACTTATGACAAAATAAACATGCTTAAAGCAGATGATGGATAGAAAAGGGCAAACGTTCCTAAAGGAACGGACGCAAAGCCACAGGTCTAAGGCTGCACTAGGAGCTATGACGGCTGGGTTACCTCAAGCTTATTTGGCCTTTTTCTGGGATCATGCCTGAGAAAGGACTTTTTTTATTGTAAAGTAGCTAATCCTGCCCCGGGCAAATTAACAAGGTAGGTATAAATGCTTCTTGGCACCAAATCGCGAGGTTGGGAACGATACGCGAGTTGCAGGATCTCACAAAAATGAGGGGGATAACACATGGATGTTCCTCGAAGCAGCCTGGATTTTATCACCATATGTTGCTTGCGTCTTATCTGGGACGAGATTTATGATAACTGGGTAGAGGTTGCCCAGGATGTTGGACTAACAGTAACCGAAGAACAGATTCTGTTTGTTCTTTGGCTCGCGAAAGCGAGCACAGTTACAGAAGTCGCCTCTACACTACAAAGAGACAAAGGAACAATTTCCAAGAGTATTTTCTCATTAGGGCGCAACGGGCTAGTCGTGCGCCAAACCCTCGATGATCGTCGTTTCTCTGAGTTCACCCTCACCGAGAAGGGAGAGCAACTGATTCTTGAACTGATTGATAGACATATTGAGGGCCAAGGAATGGCTTTTGCACAGGGTTTCCTGACCTTAGATGAAGAAGAGAGAACGGCCTTTGCCCGGACCACCTTGAAGTTGGTACGTTACGTATATGGAGACAGTTATATTTCGGCTATACAGCGAATGAAGAATTTCCCCAGCGATACAAAAGCACTGATTGCGAAGCTGATGAAGGAACCAAGCAACATGGTTGATGAATAGGAGATGTAAGTGATGTCTTGCGGGGATGTGTTCAAGTTTTATTTTGTCCATAGTCTTCTACAACGAGAGATGGAGCGTTGTCTGAAACGACATGCATCCTATTTGGGTTTGTCTAGTATTGAACTGCAAGTGCTCTGGATCGCAGGCTCATCAGACACGACTACCTTCGCAGACCTCGCTAGAATAACCAGTTACACGAAGAATGAGCTCGGCGAGATCGTAGCTGCTCTTGAGAGAGAGGATTTGGTCGAACAAGTCTGTGCAGGAGACTCACCATGTAGATTTGTCCGCGCTACCGACAAAGGCAAACAGATTGTAAGTCAAATTGCAAACAGACCCAATAGGTGTAGATGCCCTGTTGATATAGATGCAGAGCGTCTCCGAGAGTTGACTGAGGAGTGCCGCGATTTCCTGATGCAACTGAAGGGAAGACCTGCTGGAGGGCTCCTTGCTCATATGGATCCATTCGAAAATTGATTGTTTTTTGTCAATTAGTTGCCTTTGCAACCGTTGCACGCTACAACCGCCTATTGTACGTAAGTAGTCTAGCCAATATTGGGGGTGCAGTTCATGTGGTGGGATAAGAGGAAAGCACTGTTCACTGTGATAGGCATACTCTGGTCTCTGTTCTTGGGATCTAGCAAAGCAAGTAGCTTGGTTGATGGGGACTTCTGGGAAATGGTCTTCCAAAGACATGGTTCAATCATGCTTCTCATTGACACAGAGTCGGGTCAGATTGTTAACGCTAATGAGGCCGCTGCAGCTTTTTACGGCTATTCCGTGGAAGAATTGCAAAGTATGAGCATACAGCGTATCCATTTATACTCGCCTGACGACGTGGCAAGAGAACGTCGGGCGGCTGCTAATGAAGAGCGAAACTACTTCGTGTTCCCACATCGTCTAGCCAATGGCGAGATCCGCACGGTTGAGGTCCACAGCTATCCGGTAGATGAAGAGCAAGCCCTGTTGTTTTCTGTGATCACAGATATTACTGCCCGCGTGGCTGCGGAACAGGAACTCCTAGAAACAAATGCCCGCTTACGAAGGGCCGAGATGATTACGGGCCTAGGCTCATGGGAGTTTCGACTCTCCGATGACAAGCTGTTTTTGTCCGAAGGCGCAGAGAAAATTCTTGGTCTAGTTAGCGGCGCCCCACTACCAGACCTCTACCAGATCACTCTACCCCAATACAATACCTTACGAGAACAAGCACTCCAGGATCTCATTGAAGAGAACATACCCTATGATCTTGAGATGAAGCTCGAACGCGTCGAAGATGGGGCTATCATCGACATTCGTTCCATGGGAGAATACGATCCGACAACAAACTCGGTCTTTGGTGTCCTCCTTGATATTACGGAGCAAAAAGCGGCAGAAAGGGCTTTAGCGCTGTCTAACAAGAGGAGGCTATATTCCCTGTGGGGCTTTGCCCTTGCCCAACTATTGATTATTATCGTGCTTATCATCAACATCCTCCAAAGACGCAAAGCCCAACAAGAAACACGGCAAAACCTCCAACGCAATGAAAGCTTAGTACGCATTTTGCAGCACTCGACAGACTCAGCGGAAGAGCTCCTCGACTATGCTCTAACTGAGTCCATTACTCTCACCGCAAGTGCGCTTGGGTACATATACTTGTACAATGAGGAAACAAGTCAGTTTACCCTTAACACTTGGTCACATCATACCCAGCTAGCAGGTACCGTCACGGACACAGATGCCGCGGATCAGCTCACTCACATCGCCCCATGGGAAGATGCGGTCCGGCAAAGACAGACAGTTATTGTTAATGACTTTGTAGCAAAAGACTCATCGAAGAGGAATCTGACGAGGTTTATGACCTTACCTATCTTTGATCAGGGGAAAATCGTTGCCGTTATCGGACTCGCTAACAAGCAAACGAATTATGACGATATGGATATCTGGCAAGTTACGTTGCTAATGAACGGGCTATGGGCGAGTCTAGAGCGCAAGAGAAGTGAGATCGCCTTGAAGGAAGAAAAGGAACGCCTAAGGACCACATTGCTCTCAGTAGGCAATGGCGTAATCGCCACGGATCGACATGGTCGAGTAGAGATAATCAATGAGGTGGCCCAACACCTGACGAGATGGTCTGGGACAGAAGCATTAGGCCAACCTTTCGGACAAGTATTCAAGATTATGGATGAGAAAACAAGAGAAAAACGCGAAAACCCCCTCCTTGAGGTGCTGAGTTCTGGCACGCCCAAGAGTTTGTCCAACCACACACTACTAGCATCCAAGTCGGGTGGCGAGAGAGCGATTGCCTACAGTGCCGCACCCATCCGAAACAGTGAAGGCGAGGTTACTGGAGCCGTCCTTGTCTTTCGCGATGTAACGGAAGAGCAGATGCGAGTGGAAAGAATCGAGTACTTGAGCTACCATGATCAACTCACTGGTCTTTATAATCGTCGATTCTTTGAGGAGAAACTCCAGAACTTCGATACAGACGAGTATCTCCCCCTCTCCATCGTTATGGCAGACTTGAATGCCCTCAAACTAGTGAATGATACATTTGGCCACGCCGTAGGCGATCAGCTTCTCCGCAGAACAGCACAAGTGATGAAACGAGTCTGTGGAGAGAAGGATATCATCGCGAGATGGGGTGGAGATGAGTTTGTGCTGTTGCTCCCTAAGACAACAGAGCAGGAAGCTGAAGAAAAAGCTAAGAGAATCCAAGAGGCGCTCCAAACTGAAACAGTGGAATCCATGCCCATCTCCATGGCCTTGGGTTGGCATACCAAGACAGATAGCTCCGAGGATGTCAGCGCTGTTTTTAAAAAGGCAGAAAACCATATGTACCGCGCCAAGTTGTTTCAGGGCTCAGGAATACGCAGTGAGACCATTCAGGCCTTGATGGTTGCCCTGTACGAAACGAACCAAAGGGAGGAAGAGCACTCCAAGAGAGTGAGTCTGCTAAGCCAACACTTAGGCAGAGTACTTGGTCTCAGCGATGACGAGATCAAAGAGTTGGCGATTACTGGTTTGTTCCATGATATTGGAAAGATCGCCATCGACGAAGCAATTCTCAACAAACCTGGCCGTCTTACAGAAGATGAGTGGACGGAGATCATTCGCCACCCAGAAGTGGGATATCGGCTCTTAGGTGCCGTCCAGGATATGGAGGATATTGCATCCTATGTGCTAGCCCATCACGAAAGATGGGACGGATTAGGATATCCCAAAGGAATCCAAGGTAAAGAGATACCCCTTCAGTCTAGGATTGTCGCTATTGCGGATGCTTATGATGCAATGGTTAGTGAGCGGCCCTACAGGAAGAGCCTTGCCAAGCAACAGGCCATAGCAGAGTTGGGAAAAAACGCGGGTAAACAGTTTGATCCAGAAATCCTAGACACCTGCATTAGAGCCATCACGATCTGGGATGAAGCTACCGCAGGCTTTGAACCCAGACAAGGAGGTGATGACAGTGCACCAAGTGAGTGCAGAGAAACCCAGCCACAAATACGTGATTTTTAGCCTGGGCGAAGAGCAATACGGGGGTTTGACATTTCTAAAGTCCGAGAAATCGTTAGATGGGCAAGAGTCACCGAGATTCCTCAGACGAGTGAGCACATCTGTGGCATCAGAAATCTGCGGGGAGAAGTTGTCCCCATCCTATCTTTACGATCGTTGTTTGGCGCGGTCGTTGATTCCGTGGATGAAGTCATGGAGATAGCATCGTCGGCGATTCAGGAGCCACCAGCAAGCATATCGGGTCGGCTGACGAGTTTCGTGTATGGCGTAGCCCAAGCCACCGAGGGATTAGTCATACTCATGAGCGTTGAAGAGATATTTGCCAATGGGGAAGCTGAATCAACGAATGGTCAAGACCTAAAACAAGGAGATGTTCGCCTTGAAGCGGAGTATTGCTGTAAGGATTAGTGTGTATGTCGGCGTTCTGATATTAGCTATCAGCGTGGGATTGGGGCTCCTTGCCTATAATAGGGGTTCATCGGCGGTAACAAAGCAAGTGGAAGAAGCTTTAATCATGCAAGCAAAAGAAGCGGCAGAGTATCTGGAGAGTCGATTCGAAGTGCAGCTGACTGCTCTGGAAACAATAGCAGCTCGACCAGAAATTTATAGTATGGATTGGAACCTACAGGAATACGTCCTCCAATCTGAACATGAGAGGCTTGGCCGTTACTTAGCATTGGGAATCGTTGATGCCAGCGGTTTTGCCCGTTATACTGATGGTTCCACGGCAAACCTAGGTGATCGAGCTTACGTTATCAGTGCCATGCAAGGGCATTCTGTGGTTTCTGATTTGACTGTAAGCCGCGTCGATAACAGTCTTGTCCTCATGTATGCAGTACCCATTAATAACAACGGAAAAATAACGGGCGTACTAATCGCTCGGCGCGATGGCAGGGCCCTCAAC
>JAAYOK010000215.1 GCA_012520355.1 Bacillota bacterium
CGTGCCGCCCTTGTCAGCTTCCTAACTACCCTCATCATTCTCTTGACCGATAAAACTCTTCCCCTCCAGCCTGGGCTGTTTGATCCCCTGTTGAGCGGTGGAATCATTGCTGGGTTACTAGCCACCGTTTTGGGCCGTTCTAGACGGAGTGCCTTTATTGCAGGCATGCTAGGAGTTTTGCTGGTAGATGCCATAGCCCTCGTTGAACTCCGTCTTCGGGGAATTGACGAGCAGATTACCTTCGGCGGTGGTGGAATGTTCTCAAGTATGGTCATCAGTGCTTTTCTGGCTGTTTTGGTGACAGAAATAATCGGGGAAATTCGGGAAAGGATCAAACTAGGAGGTGATGAGACTGGTTAGGCTCATTGTCTACTTTCTAGTCTGTGGCCTGCTTGTACTTAGCACATCAACTCTTGTATTTGCCGAGGAAAGCATCTGGGGTGGGTTTCTTCCTATCGATGAGTTTTACACCATGCTCGACCCCGATGGCAATGTCTTGTTGCAGACGGGACGAGAATTGTATGTTGAGGACCAATACCTCACATCCGATAACTCCCTCTATGAAGTTGTGGAGATCAACGAGGAAGATAGAATCGCGAGAACGAAACTGGTGGAAAAAGTTGAACTAGAGATTTTCCCCATCAACAGTCTACGAAAAGAACTCGGTCTCACTGTGATCGAAGCAGCTGAGGATAGTGGCAGAGGTAAGATAGCCCTCTACCATACCCATAATGCAGAGAGCTATGTGCCCACAGATGGGACAGATAGCATCTATGGTAAGGGAGGAATTCATCAAGTTGGCAAAGTATTCGCAGAAAGCCTGAGCGATCTAGGTATCACAGTCGATTATTCGGAAGAGCTTCATCTCCCCCATGATCGAGGTGCCTATCGCCGCTCTAGGGAGACCGTCTTGGAACTTCTAGCAAAGAGCCCCGATGCAATATTTGACCTTCACCGAGATGCGGCCCCAAAGTCGGCCTATGCCATTCAACTGCAGGATGAATGGATGACCCAAGTCCATTTTGTGGTGGGAAGGCAAAACCAGAACCTGGGGGTGAACCGTAAGTACGCCCAATCCCTGAAGGCCGTAGCCGACGACATGTACCCCGGTTTGGTTAAGGGGATCTTCTATGGCCGCGGGAACTACAATCAAGATCTAAGTCCCCTCAGTCTTCTTTTGGAGGCAGGGGCCCATACCAATAGTCGCTCAGCAGCGGAACGAGGAATTCGTCTTTTTGCCGAAGTTGTGAACCATTACTTCTATGGTCCTGCGGCTGAAGCGGCAGGCCACGAACAAGGTGGAGTCGCTTCACGTAGCATCCTAGGAGTCCTTGGTTTCACTGCTAGTCTAAGTATCGCTATCTATGTGATCAACGTAGGCGGTTTCAAACCGGCTTGGGAGCGCACTAAAGCCCTCCTGCGGCGTCGTAGGCTAAAATGAGGGTAATACATGGTCCATCCTTTTTCGCCCTGTAAAAGAGCAATACGTGCGGTAGCCAGAGGACCTGGCTATGGCCCCACTTTTTCCCAACGATCACCTACGTCGGAGGGGATGTGAGCATCTAAGGCTATGGTTATGGGGATGTTAAGCGCCAGATTCATCTCGGCAACCAACTGAAGAAGACTCTCCCATTCAATATCTAGATTCGTTGGCGCCCGATGACCAAAAACCTTGATTACATCAAGATGTGCCAAAACATCGAACAAATTGGACTTTGCCATCCTTTTCATGATATCGATATAGGTACAATAGATATCGTCAAGGTCCCTACCAGACCAACCACGCTCTATATGAATGTGGTAGTCACTCAAAGGACCAACTCCTCTACAGACGCGTTGGATGCTGCCACAAGATCTCCTGGCACCAGTTTAATTTGCGCCCCACGCAAACCTGCACTGACCACAATGTAATCATGCTCGAAGGCACTTGAATCCAGTAAAGTCGGATACTGCTTTTTCATAGCCAAGGGAGAACAACCGCCCCTCACATACCCTGTCAGAGACAGAATTTCCTTTGTGGGCACGAGTTCTGCCTTTTTGTTTCCGGTTAGACGGGCAACCGTTTTCAGATTTAGTTCACCGTTCCCCGGAATACAACAAACAAATACACCATTCTTGTCGCCCCGGAGTATGATGGTCTTAAACACCTGGATCACAGGAATTCCCAGTTCAGTTGCAACAAGGTCTGCACCAAGGTCTTCTTCGTCTACATCATACTCTAGAAGCTCATAGTTAATGCCCAAGCGGTCGAGTTGCCTCGCTGCATTGGTCTTTTTCACGTTCTTCCTCTCCCTTCCCTTTGCACCTTCTTATTCGTCAACAAACTCAACTGGTCCTCTAGAATTGATCCTTAAGGTAGCAGGAAAGAACCGCGGATACTGCGAATTAGGAAGAAAACACCACTAGAGAGACGTGAACTATGAACAGCAGAAACTGGTTAGTCGTTGGGATTTTGGTATTTCTTCTGTCATGGATTCGGAATACCCCTTTGATGTATGAGGATGGACCCCTCGTCATTGCCCATCGAGGTGCTTCATCCTTGGCTCCGGAGAACACTATGGCAGCCGTATACGCAGCCCTTGATCTGGGAGTCGAAATGGTGGAAGTGGATGTGCATAGCACACTTGATGGAGAACTCGTTGTAATTCACGACAGCACCCTCGACAGAACAACCAATGGAAATGGTTATGTCCGAAGACGTACCTTAGAAGAAATTAAGGAACTTGACGCAGGTTCATGGTTTAAAAAGCGCTTTAGCCAAGAGCGTGTCCCAATGTTGAGAGAAGTTATCGTAGCCGTCAAAGACAAGTCTACTCTACTCATCGAGCTCAAAGATCCAGATATAGAGTTGTCTACCATAGAGCTTATCCGTGAATTGGACGCTTCCCATCAGGTGATGCTTCAGTCATTTGACTATGCTCAAATCCAAAAGGCAAAAGAACTAGCCCCAGAGATTGAGACAATCTTCTTGGTGAGTAGGCCAAACTATGGTTCGGAGCCGATTCGAGCCGCGCAATGGATGTTAGATATCGTGAACGAGGTTGGTGCCAGTGGTGTGTCAGTACAATATAACTGGTGCACATCAGAACTCATCGAACTAGCGACTGAGCAAAACGTTGATGTCTACGTCTGGACAGTCAATAGAAAATCTAAGCTAGTTAAGTCTATTACATATGGAGTAAAAGGTATTGTGACCAATAAACCTCAAACCTTGCTCTCTATTTTGAGATAAAAAAAGACACCCACTTGGTGTCTAAAAAATGGCTCCCCGGGTTGGACTCGAACCAACAACCCTTCGGTTAACAGCCGAATGCTCTGCCATTGAGCTACCGAGGAGCGAA
>JAAYOK010000216.1 GCA_012520355.1 Bacillota bacterium
GCGGCAATAATTCAAGTCCTAAGGCCTCAATCCGGGACTTGTACATCTCAAAATCAGCTTCATCTATCTTGAAAGCAACATGATTGTAGGAGCGTTCGGTTACCGGCTCCCCTTCCATAATTGCAATCCAGAGATCGCCAATCGTGAAGAATTTCTCCTTAGCAATGGAAAACATCCGTTCCCCACTGGTATACACTTCTTCAGCGGAGAAAATCGTGGTGAAAAACTGCGAAGCTCGGTCCAAATCCTTCACCACAAATGTGAGGTGGCTCATACCTGCGATCATCTTTACACCTGCCCATATTAATCTATTTTCTGATCAAGCCTACTTGTCTTAGCCATGCACTCTTCTTCGGGTCACAGCCCGCAAATGTTCTAACCAGCTTGGCTTAGATTCAGGTTCTGCTACCGGTCTCTCCTTAATCTGGTGTTCTAAAAGATAGTTGAAATAGGGGCTGTTTTTCTCAGGGAAACTCTGGGGATCTCGGATCATCCGAAAAAAGAGCTCTCGATTCTCTTTGCAGCCCACTTCTAGTCCCCGTTCGCGAAAGAGCCTTGTGGCTACCTCGTGGCCTCTAGCAATCATCTGGGGAATGTACTCTACCTCAAAGGTGCCAATATCATAGATTAAGGGATTAATGGTCATAATCCTGCTACCAACTAAGGCCCGATCCTGCAGGCGATCTCGATACTGGGCCCGCATAATGATATCCAGAGACTGGCTAAAAATCTCGAGGGGACCATCTTGCACAACGTTGTCCCTTCGCATACCAGCGTAACCTAAGTTCACCCCCAAGACTCTAGTGGCCTTACCGAGGCGAACGGCAATATTGACGGGGTAACCATCCCTCAAAGCCCCATCCACATAACAATCTGGACTATCGTCATCGGAAAACTCCGCAGGCACAAACATACCCGGAATACTAATGCTCGCCCGCACCGCTTGGGCGATGGTGAGATCATTTCGCACGGGATAGCCTGCACATTTACCCTCTTGATCGAGGGTGAGTTTTAGGGTCTTGTAGTCACAGAAAACAGTTTGCTGGCCACTATTGAGATTCACCGCCGGAATCAAGAGCTGACACTTCTTCAAATCTTCAAAGCGCTGGATTGGCAGACTTTGGGCGATGATTTCTTCTAAAGCGACACCGCGCACAATGCCGGTAATCCGTTTATAGTCGAGGGTCAAGAGGGCTAAAATGGCTCCTTGCCAGTTTAGATCCATGATTTTCCCCTTAGCGCGGGTATACTCAAGGAAGAGCTTTTCAAGCTCCCTGGCATCTAAACCCGTGGCATAAAGGGCCGCCACAATCGAGCCACCTGAAGTCCCTACCACCACATCAGGCTCTAGAGCATACTCTTCAAGGGCCTTCAATACTCCAACATGGGCCGCCGCCCGCACACTTCCTCCAGATAAGACAAAGGCAAGTTTCTGTTTCAAGACAATTACCTCCTCAAAATCCATATATTTTATACAGATTTGGGAAGCTTGTTCGTGTAAGTGGGAAAAATAGTCCGAATGCTCAATTCTCAGTATTCAGTTAATTCTTGCTAGAAAAATGGGGAACGCCGTAACTTCTGTTTTTACTTAAAAAGCCAGGGTTTTGAAGACCTGGGGTCGCAGTAATATGTCCATTTGCGTGATGGGCCAATAACGCCAAATAGCCCTACCTACGATTAAGTTGCGAGGCAAGAAACCAACTCGTCCAAAGCGGCTATCCTCACTATTATTCCGATTATCACCTAAGACAAAATATGTCCCTTCAGGCACAATTTGGGGTGAAAACCCGATGCGCGCCGGGGCAAACGTATAATTCTCTTCGATGGGCTGATCGTTCACATAAACAACACCTTGAGTAATCGCTACCTTATCTCCAGGTAGACCTATCACACGCTTGACAAACTGTTCACTTGTATTAGAA
>JAAYOK010000217.1 GCA_012520355.1 Bacillota bacterium
ACAATGAGGGTATTCATAAGGGCTGGCATTAACGATACATTACTTGTGTTATACTCCCAAGCAAAGAGGGATGGTTTCAGATGGGGTGCTCCATTTATGATGATGTAAGCCAATAGAAAAAGTAATGCACCTAGGGTAAATAGGGCTGAGACAATCACCACAACTCTTAGCAAAAGGGAAAAAGGATGCCGGAAGATGACTTCTAGGGTGACTTTTGCTTTAGTTTCCATAGTTCATCCTCCTTTTTAAAACCGAGAACAAGAGATTAATAATTAGGATAAAGACAAAGAGAATAACAGCCGTTGCAATCAGGGACTCCCGGTGGAGACCATAGGCATAGCCCATTTCTAAAACCACATTGGTGGTCATGGTCCTCACCCCTTGCAAAATGCTGCTCGGCACCCGTGGCTGATTACCTGCCACCATGACCACAGCCATGGTTTCGCCAATAGCCCGACCAACGCCTAAAATAACAGAGGCTAGGATTCCTGAGATGGCAGCTGGGATCACCGTGGCAAAAACTGCCCTTTCATGGGTTGCTCCAAGGGCAACTGCCCCTTCGTAATATTCGCCTGGAACAGCACGAATGGCCGATTCACTCACTCCAATAATAGTTGGTAGAATCATGATTCCAAGCAGGATCGAGGCGGATAAGATACTATAGCCCGAAACATCAAAATTAGCCCGAACAAAGGGCACAATCACCATCAGTCCAAAAAAACCATAGACCACCGATGGAATTCCAGCTAGAAGCTGAATTGCTGGCTTAATGATGCGATAAAAATGGGGCGGACAATACTTGGCCAAAAAAATTGCCGTTAAGACCCCAATGGGAACCCCGATAATGATGGCTCCCGCTGTAACATAGATACTTCCCACAATCATCGAGAAAATCCCAAATGATGGTGGGGAGTTCATGGGTGCCCAGAGGCGACCAAGGAGAAAATCGAGAAATCCAATCTCACGCATCGCTGGAATTCCATTGATGAATAAGAAGACGCATATAAGCGCTACCGCTAGAATTGATACAAGGGCTGTTATGAAGAATACGGCATGCATCAATTTTTCTGTGTTAATTTTCATCGATTCTCTCCCCAGACTATTCATTTTCTCATGTTTAGAATGACCAACGAGTGATTTCGCCGATATAGATGTCTCTAAGTTCTTCGGCTGTAACATTATCTCTCGGGTTGCCATTGTTGACGATAACTGCGATACCATCTTGGGCAATGACCAGATAGTTTAAAAGTCCTTGCTCAGAAGCGCTTAACTCACGGCTAGCCATTCCGATATCACTGGTTCCTTCGATGGCACTAATCATACCAGCACTTGAACCACTAGATTGGATTTCAATGATTGCATTTGGATTGAACTTAGCATAGCCTTCTTGCAGCTTTTCCATAAGAGGTGAGACAGATGTGGAACCGGCCACAACCACTCGACCAGATGGTTTGTCGGTGACAAAGGGCTCGCCATTAACGACTGGAATATAGCTTCCAGATACAATGGCTTGTCCTTCTGCACTCATAATGTAATCCACGAAATCTTGGGCAACAGCACTCAAACCATCTTTAAAAGCGATATTAAATGGGCGGGCAACCTTGTATTTTCCTTCAGCAATGTTTTCTTGAGTTGGTGCTACGCCATCAACATTAAGGGCTTTCACACGGCTATCCAAAGACCCCAGGGAGATATAGCCAATAGCATGGGGATTGTTAGCAACAGATGCGAGAACAACGTCTGTACCATTTGCAATAATGGCTTCGATGGTGGTGCGGTCAACTGTTCCCGCATCGGTCTTAGCTTCAATTCCCAAGAGCTCAATAAATGCGCCGCGGGTACCAGAACCTGCTTCACGGGAGATAACATCAATCAACCGACTCGAATCAAAGGCAAAACCAACAGTATTCATGGATGCGATTAAAACTCCAACGATTAACAAAACACTAAGAGACTTCTTCATCCGAAAAATTTCCTCCTTTAGTTTGTATCTTCACTTCTTAGTATAAGGAGGCTGTGTAAAGGTCACCACCTGTGAATATCAAGTCTACGTAAACTATACATGAGCGCAAAAAAAGCGGGTCATTAGGGACCCGCAGTTCTTAAGTTCTTACAGCATTATTTCCTCCAAAACGTTTTGCAATCAGCCTTATCCATGATATTAAATTCTATCATCTTAGCCAGTACTACTCCATTATCTCGATAGATCCCGAAAAATATGACTGACACGATAAGCACCAAACCGGAAACCTATACCTACTCTGCCAGATTCCCAGGTCCAAGGTCGATCAAATGTCACATAATCAAAATCACCGCTCATACTCGGTTGTCCACCAGAAGATCTATCGAACATAAAAGTAGAGTCGGGGTAATCAATGTAAAAGGTCTTTCTATCGATAAGTCTATCCGCAATCGATGGATCAAGAGGGGATACATGCCCGTCTTGTTCAACCACCCAGTTAAACCACATCCCAATAATCTCATCTTGATCATTTGTATCCATGACAATGAGAGGTTTGGGAACGACGGGTTCGCCATAGGAGTCCTTGATAATGGATAATGCCAAATCAAATTCGGCAAGAACCTGATTAGTATTATCGTTGATCACTTGATACCAACCTGATTCGATGTCATGCGCACTTGAAATAGATAGCGTCCATTTTGCTGCACTTTGCGGGCCAATGTTACCTCCACGCTCTTGACGAATACCGCTAGGAGAGATAAATCGGTAGAGTTCATTGCGATACCCTGTATAGAAATAAACTGTTACATTAATAGGCACAAAGTCACCAACATCAACGGATTGGTTTAGCACATCTTCCCGAGGTGCTGAGTATCCCAAGATCACCGATGAACTGTAATTAATCGAAGAGTCGTAGTAGTTTATATAATCATTGACAACGAGTTTTCCAAAATTAGTAAAGTTAGCCATTGCTAGTAGGTCTTCTACATCAATGCCAGAAAAAGCATGGGCATTGTCCGCCAATGTACGCGATGAGCTAGCAATGTCATGCTCGATGACAAGGATTCCGAGATCTAGTGCCCCCTGAAGCCTGTCTAGAGGAAGCATAATTGCATTGCGATTCTCATCTAGGGTAACAGATACGAAAGCAATGACCTGGTCTTTTCGTGCTTCCTTAGTAGGATCCATCAAAAGCAGAACAAAGTCATCGGACAAGTGTACTGGAACCTCTGCAATATCTACTCGAAAATACCCCTCGGGAGATACCGGGAACTTCGTTGCACGATTTGCCACCGTACCTGGCCGAATGTATGCATCATTCCCCTTGATGATTGGTACAACCCATAGCTCATGGGATTCCCAGCTTCCACCAAGGCTAGCAGGACCCATACCGTGAGTAAATGTACCACTTATACGAGCTTCTTGGCCGTCATATTCTTCATTCTCATCGACTGCGGTGAAATTCTGTTCCGTCTTTGCAGAAGAAAAGGATCTGCTAGGAGGGTCAAAAGTCCACCCCACCTTCTTGGGTGTCACAATAGTGCTACCACTAAGATCGGTTGCTATCCAATTGCCGTTTTCATCGCTCGTTACCACGTGATTGACCTGACCACTAATCAACAAAGTAACGCCTGAAACTCCCTTACCCTCCAGATCCGTAACTCGCCCTCTAGCTGTATAGTTCGATCTACCTGTTTTTCCCCCACCCATACAACCTGCCAACAGCAGAACTCCGACTAGAAGTAGTACTATCCACCTAGGTCTCAATCCATCAACCCTCATATCCATCCCCTTCCCACATTGTCACTACTTACTCCGAGTACATGCAGCTCGCTTAAGCCAAGGAACACATGTCCAGCAAATCATATTTTTCATGATAATTGGTGAAAATCCTGCTGGTCTTTACATATTTTACTATATTGAATAGAATGGTCTGGAAAATACTAGCCAAAGATGTCACTTTATGTGTTGAAAAAACAACGTGAAAAGACGATGGCGAGGAATGCCACTCTAAAGATAGGCGTTATCCCGAAGAAGCGACGTTGCATTACTTTGAACATCTAGGTATGAACTAGAAAAGTCTCGGGGGCGGCCTCTGGAGCAGCTCAATGTGCAGGGGCTCGTTAGCACAAACACATGTTTACCTCGCCTCGATACCCATATGGCGTGGAGATAACAAGTCGGGTCGCCAATCTTTTTTCGGTCACAACAGTGACTGTACAGGCTTCCACAAACAGGAGTTGCTATAGATGGCAACTGAGCATTTCTGGATTCAAGCGGTGGGCTCCCAGAGCCTTCTAAGAACTCTTTTGTCATCAGTAATTGTGGTGTTGATGACTGTACAGTTGGCAAGACAAGTCAATGTCAAGGGCGAATCGATTAATACACCAGCGAAAAGCAATCCGCCTATTTAAAAGACTGTAAAGTAAAGGGTTCTTGCCACATGACTTTTCTTCTCACCTCTATTAGGCCACTTGGCCAAACTTCAAGAGAGTTTACAGTAAAAA
>JAAYOK010000218.1 GCA_012520355.1 Bacillota bacterium
AAAAGAGCAATCGTGTGATAGCCACAACATTAAGCAGATATTCTCCATAATTCGGGGGTCAAACCGGTTTTGGCTCACAGCCAACTCACGGCCTCTACCTGGATCACCAAAGCTACCGGCATAGTTGACTAAGACTTCGACATCAGGATTGGCATACTTGGCACCTTCTGCAAATCCGGTTTCGAACTTGCGGATCAAAGGTACTTCCATGCCGCCTACGAAGCCCACTTTATTTGTTTCGCTCATGAGCCCGGCCAAAACGCCAACCAAGAAAGAACCTTCATGCTCTTCGAACACCAACGATGTTACGTTAGGACTATCAACCACGTCATCGACGATGGCAAAGTTGATATGGGGATAATCAGCGGATACTTCGACCAAGGCGCTCTGGTGAATAAAGCCAATTACGATGACCAGATCCAAGCCCAAATCTGCATAGGCACGCTGATGTTCTTCCATTTCAGCAATGTCTGCTGGCTCAACATAGATAACTTCTACACCGAGCTTTTCTTTCGCATCCATTAAACCGACATAGGCAGCATCGTTAAAGGACTGATCCCCTAAACCACCTTCAGCAAAAATGAGCCCAATTCTGGGTGCTTGGGCATAAGCAGGACCGGCAACCAAGCCGACCAAAAGAACCATTACAAGAATCAAACCAAGTTTTTTACGCACAAGAAAAACCTCCTGTTTATTAGTCAATGCAATATTCTTGTTTCTCCATTTTGACCTTAAATCCTTCCCAATGCAAGGGGAATGATCTGTTAGATTTGGTTACCTTAGCCTTTCACTACAGCCACCGTCTTAACCCTGAGTACAGGCTTAACAAGATCAACTTGTTTTTCCATAACATCTTCAATATCCTTGTAAGCCTTGTAGTATTCCTCCGCGGTATCTCTTTTCTGCCTTTTACCTAAAACCACGTCTTTTTTCTTAAAGTCCGCTAAGACTTCTTCTACCCCATAGGTCCGTACCGCCTCTTTACGTCCCATGACACGCCCTGCACCATGGCTGGCTGAACAGAAGGACTCTGGATTTCCCAATCCCTCTACAATAAAGGAGTAAGAACCCATGGCCCCCGGAATGATTCCAAGCTCACCTTGGCGGGCTCGAATCGCTCCCTTGCGATGGACCCATACATCCTGACCAAAGTGGTGCTCCAAGGCCGCGTAGTTGTGGTGTGCATTCACCTCTTTCGAAAACTCGACTTCCTTGATGCCTGCATACCTTGCCAGGCCCTGCCTGACAATCTCTTGCACGCGGCCCATAATCTTTTTCCGATTGTGCCGGGCAAACTCTAGGGCAAAATCCATCCATTCCAGGTACCCTTGGGCTTCCTTCGTCTCCAGAGGCAAGTAGGCCAGATCAAAAGCGGGTGGTACATCCGACTTCATTCTGGCATTGAGGTCCTTGGCCAGTCGGTTGAAATAGTTGGCTACCTTAAAACCCACATTTCTCGAACCCGTATGCACCATAATTCCCAGATAACCCTGGTCATCTTCTTGAAGCTCAATGAAGTGGTTGCCACCGCCGAGGGTTCCCAGTTGCCTATAGGCCTCGTCGATCGCTGGTAGTTTCCCCCTCCCGTAGTGATACAGCTTCTGAACAGGATACTGATCCAAAAACTCCGACTTCTGGGGGACTTTGTGATGATCGAATCCCTGGGGAATATCACGCATGATCTGGCCGACTAGGTTCTGGGCCAGGGTTCCCTGGGAAGTTTTCACTTCCCGGAGCTGTTTTGCGGGTACATTGGTGTGCACAAAGCCCATACCACAGCCAATATCAACACCAACCGCATTGGGAATAATCACCTCTGAACTGGCCAAGACGCCACCAATAGGCATACCGTAGCCAGAGTGGGTATCTGGCATCAAAGCAATGTGCCGAAAGGCAAAAGGCAGATTAGCAAGGTTTAGGGCCTGTTGCAGGCATGTTTCCTCAAGGTCTTCCTTACCCCCGAGCCAAGCCTTGATGGGCACAAGCTGCTCTTCACGCTTGAATAGGATAAACATCGTTACCTCCTTGCAAGATGATCCAAATTTGCCAGCTGCAAACCTAAGTTTTTGGCCATTTCTACACCCTCTTGCAGGCCCTGGTCGATTCGTTCCGGCGCATGGGCATCGGAGTTCACAACAACCTGAACATCATAATCTCGGGCCAATTGCCAAAAAGGAAGCCACGGATAGGCCGTTCGTTCCCCATCCTTCGATCGCACCCTGCGGTCCACCAGGCCATAACCATTCATCTCCAAAGGAAGCTTGAGCTCTTCTGCAGCACGTAGAATGTCTTTAGAGGCGGCAGCCGTGTTCTCATCCCAGTCTAGGTAACTTAGGCCAAAGAGGTCGGGATGGGCTACAAACGAAAAAAGTCCTGATTGCATTGATTCGACTAGGAAATCGGTGTATGCCACCAGTCGCTTGGGGCTTGTGATATCCACATGACTACTCAACCAACCGCCTTGATATAGAAAAAAATGACAACCAAGGATCAAGTAGTCGAAACCATACTCGCCTAAAAGTACCTCGGCAAAGAAATCATTGTACTCCTTAGCCCATTCACATTCTGCACTTTTCAAGATCACCAACTCAGGGTATTGCACCTGGGCTTCCTCTATGGCCCGCACATACGCTGGCAGAGCTGATACTCCCATGCGCATAAATAACCAGCGATTGTCAGGTAATGGTGTATGATCACTAATGCCCACAAGAGTAAATCCCTTGGCGACCGCTGCTTCGGCATAGTCAGATACATCACCCTCTGCATGATTGCAGCGGAATGTATGGGTATGATAATTTCTCAAAGTCAGAAACCTCCAATAATAACATCGATCTATCCTTACTCTACTACTATCTTCAAAAACAAGCAAGGAAGACAAAAGAC
>JAAYOK010000022.1 GCA_012520355.1 Bacillota bacterium
CCTAGACAAACTAGTCCAAAAGGAGTTGACCCCGATTTGCCTCTCTGTTATAATACAGTAGCGTGATGAAAAAGAGCCATTAGCTCAGTCGGTAGAGCACCTGACTTTTAATCAGGGAGTCCCGCGTTCGAGTCGCGGATGGCTCACCATTTTCTCAATTGTGTGCAGGCGTGGCGGAATTGGCAGACGCGCTAGACTTAGGATCTAGTGGGCAACCCCCGTGAGAGTTCGACTCTCTCCGCCTGCACCATTTATTCTCATGTACATACAGCTAGTTACACTGCACAGTGTACTTTTTTTGCGTTATGGGAACGAAAGGGGATTCGATTATATATGGCAGTCAAAATGGAGAAACTTGAGAATAGCAGGGTAAAATTGACAGTAGACATAGACGCACAAACCTTAGAAGGGGCCATGCAGGAAGCATATCGCAAGAATGTAAAGCGAATCAATATTCCGGGCTTCAGAAAAGGTAAAGCTCCGCGTCAGATCATTGAACTGAACTATGGACCCGATGTCTTTTTGGAAGATGCAGTGGAAATTTTGGTGCCCCGTCTTTACCAAGAAGCGGCACGAGAGACAGAGATCAAACCTGTGGATCAGCCAGAGGTTGATATTGAACAAATCGACCGTACTGAAGGCGCGACCTTCATCTTTACCGTCGATGTCTATCCCGAACTTCAGCTAGGAAAATACCGCGGGCTTGAAGCAGAACGGGAAATTGTTCAAGTTTCCGACAGTGATGTCGAACATGTAATTAAGCGGGAACAAGAGCGTAATGCTGAACTTGTTGTAGCAGAACATACAGCTGCCCAAGAAGGCGACTTTGCTGTGATCGATTTCATTGGCTATGTTGATGGCAAACCTTTTAGTGGTGGTGCCGCGGAGAATCATACCCTAGAGATCGGCTCCGGACAGTTTATCCCCGGTTTTGAAGAGCAACTGATCGGCGTTGAAGTGGGAGAGACCAAGGATGTCCAGGTCACATTCCCGGAAGAGTATCATGCTGAAGAGTTGGCCGGACAAGAAGCTACATTTAAAGTGACCATCAAAGAACTGAAAGAAAAATACATGCCAGAAATCGACGATGAGTTTGCTAAGGATATCAGCGAGTATGCGACCCTTGATGAACTCAAAGCTGAGATTCGGAAAAACTTAGAGGACGAAGCTACCCGCAGAACCACTGAGCAATTGGAGAATAAACTATTAGAGCTTATTGCTGAGGATAGTACTGTTGAGATTCCCCAATCCATGATTGAGCACCAAGCGGGTCATCTACTCGACTATTTCTTCCAGAATATGCAGAGGCAAGGCTTTACTGAGGAAATGTATCTTGAAATGTCTGGCGAGAGCCGGGAGAGCATGCAAAAGCAATTCGAGCCCCAAGCTCAGAAACAAATCGTGCACGATTTAATCCTCACTGCCATTATTGAGCAGGAAGAAATCACAGTCAGCGATGAAGATGTAGAAGCCAGGATTCAAGAATCTATGGATGCTGCTGGTGAGTTAACGCCTGAATTGGAAGAGCGCATGCGGGAATACTGGAATAGTCAGCGCGAAAACATCGAATCGTCTATTCTGAGGCAGAAGGCTCTGAAGCTCATCGTAGACAGCGCTACGATTACTGAAGTAGAAGCTACTTCAGACGCTGAAGAACAAGAGTAAAATCACGGTTTAGAAAGGCGGGGAGACAATTGAGTGTTTTAGTCCCAATGGTTGTAGAACAAACAAATCGAGGAGAACGGGCATTCGACATTTACTCCCGGCTCCTCAAAGATCGGATTATCTTTATTGGTGGTCCTATCAACGACCAAATGGCGAATCTTGTCATCGCTCAGCTCCTTTTCTTAGAATCGGAAGATCCTGACAAAGACATCCATTTGTATATTAACAGTCCAGGTGGGGTAATCTATTCTGGATTGGCCATTTACGATACCATGCAATACATCAAGGCCGATGTTTCCACCATTTGTGTGGGCATGGCTGCAAGCATGGCTGCCCTGTTGCTCACGGCGGGAGCCGACGGCAAACGTTATGCTCTGCCCAATTCCCGTATCATGATTCATCAGCCTCTTGGAGGAGCCCAGGGGCAGGCGAGTCAAATTGAAATTCAGGCGAAGGAAATTCTTCTCCTGAAGAGCCAGGCGAACCGGATCTTGCAGAAACATACCGGTCAGCCTCTAGAAAGAATTGAACAAGATACGGATCGAGATTACTACATGTCGGCTGAAGCTGCTGTGGAGTATGGTTTGATTGACGGAGTGCTCACCAAGAAACAGGTGGAGAGCACAGAGAGTGGTCAATAAGTACGTGACCAGTGAGGTGGGGTGATTAGATGTTCAAATTTGGCGATGAAAAAGGGCAATTGAAGTGCTCTTTTTGCGGGAAGATGCAAGAGCAGGTAAAAAAGCTCATCGCCGGACCCGGGGTATACATTTGTGACGAGTGCATAGAACTCTGTAATGAGATCATCGAAGAAGAATTCACCGAAGAACACGATATCGAACTCGATAGCGTTCCCAAACCGAAAGAGATTCGGGCAGCGCTGGATGAATATGTAATTGGGCAAGACGAAGCAAAAAAAGCCCTATCTGTGGCAGTGTACAATCACTATAAGCGGATTAATAGCAATGAGAAGTCTGACGATGTTGAACTCCAGAAGAGTAACATTCTCATGCTCGGCCCCACAGGAAGTGGCAAGACGTTTTTAGCCCAGACTTTAGCACGCATTCTCAATGTACCCTTTGCTATAGCTGATGCTACCAGTCTCACTGAGGCCGGATATGTTGGAGAAGATGTAGAGAACATACTCCTGAAGTTGATTCAGGCAGCCGATTATGATGTGGAACGGGCGGAGATGGGCATTATCTACGTCGATGAAATCGATAAGATTGCCCGCAAGTCCGAAAACCCCTCCATCACCAGGGACGTTTCTGGCGAAGGAGTGCAACAGGCCCTTCTCAAGATTTTAGAAGGTACTGTAGCTAGTGTTCCTCCCCAAGGAGGACGCAAACATCCCCATCAAGAGTTCATTCAGATCGATACCACGAACATTTTGTTTATCTGTGGTGGTGCCTTTGACGGGCTCGAGAAGATCATCGAACGGAGAGTTGGACACAAGACAATCGGTTTTGGCGCCGAGATTATGACCCGCCAAGAGAAGAAAATTGGCGATATTCTGCGTCAAGCCATGCCAGAAGATCTGCTCCGTTACGGTTTGATCCCTGAGTTCATTGGGCGTGTACCAGTTGTGTGCACCCTCGATGCCTTGGATGCCGAGGCCTTGGTACAGATTCTCACAGAACCTAAGAATGCTCTGGTCAAACAGTTCCAGAAACTTCTCCACATGGATGGAGTGGTGTTGGAGTTTGAGCCTGAGGCGCTTCGCCTCATTGCATCAAAGGCTCTCGAACAGAAAACGGGAGCCCGGGGACTCAGGAGCGTTGTGGAAGGAATCATGCTCGATGTAATGTATGATGTTCCCTCCGAAGAGCATGTTTCGAAATGTGTGATTACGAAAGCCTCCGTGGAAAAGGCAGAACAGCCCTTGATTGTTCGCAGTAAAGCGAAGGGTAAGGGCAAGGAAGAAAGCGCTTAAATGCCGTTTCTAGGAAAAGTTACAAAGGATAAGTCGAAGTCTTCGGCTTATCCTTTTTCTATCCTCCGGGCATAATAAGGCAAGAGTCTCGGAAGGAGTGAAATGATAATGGGCATTCTCGGGTTGATTAACCTGTTTTTTGCTATTGTCATTGGTCTGTATTTTTGGAATCTCCTGCGCCAACAGCAGGGGACCAAGTCTGCCGTGGATCGTGAATCCCGCAAGGAACTGGATAAACTCAATCGTCTCAAGGCAATCTCGTTGACCGAACCACTCTCGGAAGTGACAAGACCCAGGGATTTTCAAGAGATTATTGGGCAAGAAGATGGGTTGAAGGCACTGAGGGCTGCTCTTTGTGGGCCCAATCCCCAGCATGTTATCGTCTACGGGCCTCCTGGTGTGGGTAAGACTGCAGCTGCCCGGGTTGTCTTAGAAGAGGCCAAGGCCAGTTCTCTGTCACCCTTTCGGAAGGATGCTGTCTTCGTGGAAGTGGATGCTACCACCGCTCGTTTTGATGAACGGGGCATTGCGGATCCCCTTATGGGATCCGTGCATGACCCTATCTACCAAGGAGCAGGTCCGTTAGGGGTAGCAGGTATCCCCCAACCGAAACCCGGGGCGGTAACTAAGGCCCATGGCGGGGTGCTGTTTATCGACGAAATTGGCGAGCTTCACCCGACCCAGCTTAACAAGCTCCTTAAGGTTCTGGAAGATCGCAAGGTCTTTCTCGACAGTGCCTATTACTCCTCTGAGGATTCCAATATTCCGGCCCACATTCACGAGATCTTTGAGCATGGTCTACCCGCAGATTTTCGGCTCATTGGGGCCACCACTCGTATGGCTGCGGAACTTCCTCCGGCTTTGCGTTCCCGTTGCCTAGAGGTTTTTTTCCGCAACTTAACCGCGGAAGAAATCGGGATCATTGCCGCCAATGCGGCAAGTAAGATCAAGTTTCCCATGGATCCAGATGCATTAGAGGAGATCAAGCGTTTTGCCAGTAATGGGCGTGATGCCGTTAACATTGTCCAAATTGCTGCCGGTGTTGTGACAGCGGAAGGGCGCAAGAAAATTGAGAAAGCGGACATCGAATGGGTGCTAAATTGCGGTCAGTACACTCCCCGTCCCCAAAGCCAAGTTCGACAGGAACCTACCATTGGGGTGGTCAATGGCCTAGCGATGTATGGTCCGAACATTGGAACTGTGATTGAAGTGGAAGCCACCGCCATTCTGGTGGAACCAAACGGGGGTCGTCTCCAGGTTACTGGAGTGATGGAAGAAGAAGAATTGGGCCGCCCGGGCCGAACGATGCGCCGTAGATCCCAAGCACGTTGTTCGGTGGATAATGTCCTCACCGTCCTCAAGTCCTCCTTAGGCTTACGTCCCCAAGACTACGATATCCACATCAATTTCCCTGGTGGGGTTCCAGTCGATGGACCCTCCGCTGGGGTCAGTATGGTTACAGCGGTGGCCTCAGCCCTAACCCAGAGGCCGGTGACCAGTTTGGTAGCAATGACGGGCGAGTTGACCATCCACGGTCAGATCAAAGCGGTCGGTGGTGTGGTACCTAAGGTGCGGGCCGCGACCGAAGCCGGGGTCAAGAAGATTCTCATTCCCGCCGATAACTGGCAAGAAGTCTTTGCATCTCTGGAAGGAATCGAAGTTGTGCCCGTTAAGAGCATAGCAGAGGTAATCGACACCGTCCTTTTGCAAACGCACGATCAGGCAGCTACACCCCCACTCACTCTCCACACAGCCAGTGACTTATTAGGAGCATCTCCTAAAATCTCACCTGGGATAATTCCCTGATTTTCCAAACTATGATACAATGGAAGCAAATCAACCTGGGGGTGTAGAAATGGTACAACCAACTTTAGGAAAATCTTATCCGTTGCTACCTCTCCGTGGAACACTTGTCTTTCCCCATATGGTCACGCCGCTTGAAGTCGGCAGGGCTCGCTCCATCGAAGCAGTGGAACAGAGCATGCTTGGGGATGGGCGAATTGTCTTAGCAGCACAGCATCAATTGGCCGTGGAAGAGCCACAGCCTGAAGATATTTATGATGTGGGAACTCTCTGCGAGATCAAACAGCTCCTCAGAGTTCCTGAGGGTCAAATCCGCATCTTGGTGGAGGGAATCTCCAGAGTAAAGTTAGAACACATTGATGATGCTGAAGGTTACTACGAAACATTTGTAACAGAAGTGCCTGAGACAGACGGAGACATGGATAGTTATGAACGTGAAGCTTTAATGCGTGTTGTGCGGGAGGAGTTTGAAAAATACGTACGTCTAGGTAAGAAGATTCCTGCCGAGGTCTTAATGTCTGTTAGTAGTATTGAGAACGTACATCGTTTGGCAGACACTATCGCCAGTCAACTTAATGTAACGTTGGAGGAAAAACAGAGACTTCTGGAGGTCTTCCTGGTAGACAAACGTCTCGAGGCCATTTTGGGCTTGCTCTACCGGGAAGGGGAGATCCTGGGCTTGGAAAAAAGTATCCAACAAAGGGTCCGCAAACAGATGGAAAAAGCTCAGCGCGAATATTATTTGCGGGAGCAAATGAAAGCGATTCAAGTTGAACTTGGTGAGAGAGATGAGAAGGGCAGTACCGAGGTTGAAGAACTCAAAGCCAAGCTCGACAAGGCAAAACTGCCCAAGGAAGCCAAGGCCAAAGTGCTCCATGAGATTCATCGCTTAGAACGCATGGCTCCCATGGCCGCTGAAGCCACGGTGGTTCGCAATTATATTGATTGGATGCTGTCCCTACCTTGGTCCAAACGGACGAAGGACCGGATCGACTTGAATGTGGCGGAAGAACTCCTCGATCAAGATCACTATGGTTTAGACAAGGTTAAGGAGAGAATTTTGGAGTTCTTGGCCGTCAGGCAGTTGACCAAGTCGTCTAAGGGGCCCATTCTTTGCCTCGTGGGTCCGCCTGGAGTAGGCAAAACCTCCCTAGCCCAATCGGTGGGTAAAGCGTTAAATCGCAATTTCTCCCGTCTTTCCTTGGGCGGTGTGCGGGATGAAGCAGAAATAAGGGGTCATCGACGTACCTATATTGGTTCCATGCCAGGTAGGATTATTCAGACCATGAAGACGGTGGGTAGCTTGAATCCCGTTATTGTCTTGGATGAAATTGATAAGTTGGCATCGGATTTCAGAGGCGATCCTGCTTCGGCCCTTTTGGAAGTTCTGGATCCAGAGCAGAACCATCGCTTTGGCGATCACTACCTAGAGGTTCCCTTTGATCTATCTGAAGTACTCTTTATTACAACCGCCAACACACTCCACTCCATTCCGCCCGCTCTGAGAGATCGGATGGAAGTGATCGAAATTCCTGGTTATACGGAGTATGAAAAATTTGAGATCGCCAAACGTCACCTGTGGCCAAAACAGCTGGCAAACAATGGTCTCCAAGAGAACCAACTGCAAATCTCAGATAACACCATCTATAAAATTATTCGGGAATACACCAAGGAAGCCGGTGTCAGAACCCTAGAGCGTCGCTTGGGAACGGTGTGCCGTAAACGGGCCACAGAAATCGTCAAGGGACAAACCAATGGGTCTAGAGTGAACGTGAGTAATTTGCATAAGTACCTAGGTGTTCCCCGTTATCAAATCAGTGCCATCAATGAGGAAGATAAGGTTGGCGTAGCCACCGGACTTGCCTTTACCCAGGTGGGTGGCGAAACGTTGACAATCGAAGTGACGGTAGTGGATGGGAAGGGTAAGCTGACCTTAACCGGCCAGCTCGGAGATGTGATGCAAGAGTCGGCTCAAGCGGCTTTAAGTTATTTGCGTTCCAGAGCGGCAGATTTGGGCATCGATTCCAAGTTCCACGAGTCGCGAGATATTCACATGCATATCCCTGAAGGTGCCATTCCCAAAGATGGACCTTCGGCAGGTATCACCATTGCCACTGCCTTGGCCAGTGCCTTGACCAATCGCCCAGTGCGACATGAGCTTTCCATGACAGGTGAGATCACCTTGCGGGGCCGGGTGCTACCCATCGGGGGCGTCAAAGAAAAATTACTTGCTGCTCATCGGGCCGGTATCACACATGTCTTACTGCCCGTGGAAAACGCCAAGGATCTAGAGGAGATTCCTGCTAGTGTCTTGGGTAAGCTACGCATTACTCTGGTGGATCATATGGATGAAGTGTTGGCCCATGCCCTCTATCCCGAGGCCATCAGTGAGCAACCTCTGCCCTTCCTAGTTCCAGAGGTGGAGGTACCGCCTGTGGTAAGTGACGAATCTTGGATGGGAGAGCAGTAAGATGACGCTTAACTTACAGGATTCCGAGTTTTTAACCAGTGCTGTCGATCATAGGGGGTACCCTGAGCATGGTCTCAAAGAGATCGCTCTCGTGGGCCGCTCCAATGTGGGCAAGTCCTCCTTGATCAATACCTTGGTGGGCCGGAAAAAATTCGCCCGCACTTCGAACCAACCTGGACGCACCCAAACGATTAATTTCTACAGGGTGGATACACTTTGTCTGGTAGACTTACCTGGCTATGGCTTTGCTAAAGTCCCAGAGAGTGTTCGCAGGAAGTGGGGGCCCATGATCGAGGGTTACCTGAGGGAACGTCCCAATTTATTGGGGGTGTTGCACTTAGTTGATGTGAGACATGCTCCCACTGCAGATGATGTAACCATGAACTCTTGGCTCCGAGAAATGGACATGCCCTATCTCTTGATTGCCACCAAGCTTGACAAGATCAGCCGGGGCAAGCAGGATCAGCATGCCAAAGTGATCCGAGAACGTCTAGGGAGCAAACCTCTCCTTTTTTCGGCTGAGACCAAACAGGGACGTGACGAAATCTGGTCCATACTTCGTGGGTGGATGGCTTAGGGTACAAGCTTCGCCATGAATCGGTTGGGGGATGGAGGTAATGTTTGTGCAGTCTCAGGATTCTAGACGAGTGCATCTAAACATGTACGTGATCACCGCCTGCGCGGTGGTCTTGGGGGTTGTTTTTGGTGATGGCTTTGATCAGGCCAATTGGCTTGTGATGTTGTTTTTTGCTGCACTGGCTGTTTTTTTGCACGAGAGTTCAGTGAGTGTAACCGAGCGCAGCGATATGTCCTTGGGAATCACAATTATCCTACCTATGATCTTCTTGTGTGGTGCTACGCCAGCTATGTTGATTTCGGCCTTCAAGGGTCTCTTTGATGGAATCAAGAATAAAAAGTCCTGGCAACGTACCATGTTCAACTCCGCCCAATTTGCCTTGTCGACATTGCTCGCGGCCCTAACAGCTCGTCAGGTAGGCGAGCTCTTGGGGCCCGGCAATGCTGGCCTCATCGGTGCTTTGACGGCAGGAACTGTCGTCTACATTATTTGCAACAAATCCTTGGTGGCCCGGATCGGCTCTGTTCGCTGGGGCACAACCTGGGTTACAGAAATGTCCGCTCGGTTGGGCACCGCCTTTTACAGTCACCTGATCAGCGGATTTATCGGGATTTTATTCACCCTTTTTATCCGAAGTTATGGTACCTTGGGCTTGTTGACCTTTTCCGCGCTTGTCGTTGTGCTTTCGCTTCTTCTGCAAGCAGCGGCTCGGGTCAGCTTCGAGCGGGATCAAAGGGAGCAGTTAGAGGAAGAGCTGATCCTGGATAACATGACCGGTGCCTATAACTTTCGTTATCTCAACAACTGGCTCTGTGAGCCATCAGATGAGGCAGTGAGCTTGCTTTTCTTGGATGTTGATGATTTTGCGATCTTTAATAACACCTATGGTCACGGGGAAGGCAATCGGGTGCTTAAGACCCTCGTTGAGACAACGAAAAGCTGTATTCGCTCTGAGGACAGCGTGATCCGTTATGGAGGCGATGAGTTTGTTGTACTTCTGCGGGACATTGGGGCCCGGGAGGCCTGGCAGATTGCGGAACGGATCAGAGAAAGGCTCGCCACCAACAAGCATGGCAAACGAGCTGTCCCCATTACGGTATCCCTTGGTATCGCGGCTAAGCCCGAACACACCAGGGATAAGAGGCAACTTCTCCTCTTTGCCGATCAGGCAATGTATAAAGCGAAGAACACAGGAAAAGACAATGTGCAGATGTGGAGCGATCCGTTAGGCTCTCAGGATACACAAATCTCCTGAGTTGTCTCTTTTTTCCTAGACATCCCAGTACTAGCAGGATATTGGTATTTTGCCAAGAAAACACTAAAGACTAATGTCCGTGTGCTTTAGGGGGTGTGGGTGTGAAGGAACATGATAATGATCGCCGGATGAATCAGAACATCTATGTCATCACCGCTATCACGTTTCTCTTGGGTATCGGGTTTTACCAGGGGGTTCCTGCAGGGCGTTGGTCTATGATCGTAGTCTTGGCAGTGTTGCAGATGTACTTACATGGGGTTTCGGTGCGCATTAGCGAACGGACCGATATTTCCCTGGGAACATCTGCCGTCCTTCCCATGATGTTTTTTACGGGCATTACTGCATCCATGGTCATCTCCGTTCTTTTAGGGATTTATGATGGGGTGCGCAATAAGAAACTGTGGCGACGCACCATGTTTAATTCCGCTCAATTGGCGTTGTCCACTCTACTTGGGTGCTTAAGTTTAGAGTACCTGGTGGCCGCGTTTGGCAAGAGTGGTCTCGGTTTGGCGGTAGCCCTTATCGCAGCCACCTGCATTTATATCTTTTGCAATATCAGCTTAGTCTGTCGGATGGTGGCTATCTGGCGAGGTGTCTCCTGGTTCACGCAAATGAAGGTTATGTTTCGTCTGAGTTTTTTCAGTAGTCTGAGTAGCGGTTTTA
>JAAYOK010000023.1 GCA_012520355.1 Bacillota bacterium
CTTTAGCGAAGACGAATGGAAAGAAATCGTCACCCAATTGAAAGACCCCATGGCCACACAGTATAAGAAGAAGGATGGACTGGCTAGTGCGGCAATTACCGGCTTAGGCCTCGCGGGAATCGATCTAGATATCGGGGTATTGACGCCGGAGCAGATCAACCTCCTTCTAACTCATCTACCGATTGATATTACATTTGTGGACGAAAAAGACGAAGTGGCCTATTTCTCCCTAGGCAAAGAACGCTTTTTCGAGCGCACACGTGCTGTCATTGGTCGTAAAGTTCAGTTCTGTCATCCACCCTCAAGTATGGACGTTGTAGAGCGGATTCTCGAAGATTTTAAGAGTGGTCGCAAAGACACAGCTGATTTCTGGATCAACATGAAAGGAACCATGCTCTACATTCGGTACTTCGCTGTGCGGGATCAGGATGGCAAGTATCGTGGCACCTTAGAAGTGACCCAAAATATTACTGAGATCCAAAAGCTCACTGGTGAAAAGCGGATCTATGATTATGAAGATTAAGTGATTAATGAGAATCCCTCCTTTTTGCTAGCTACAAGAAGGAGGGATTTTCCTTTTGGGGGAGAAACCTAAACAGAGGTTTTCTAGGAAGGGTGGATCAAGATTCCTGAACGACTAATCTTTTTTGATGTGGAAACAACAGGCCTAGATGGTTATCGCGATCGGATCATCGAGATTTTCTTGCTCTCCTTAGGTAAGAGTGGGGAAGTGGAGGAGTACGAGACATTGATCAATCCGGAGCGTCCTCTGCCGGCAAAGATCACGGAGATCACAGGTCTCAAGGATAGCGATTTGGTCGGCGCACCTACCGAACGAGAAGTGGCTGCGGAGATTCGGGAGTTCGTAGGCTTTGGAACTTTAGTCGCACACAATCTCCCCTTTGATCTACGGTTCCTCAATGCCATGTTCAAACGGAACAACCTTTTGGAAATGGGTGCCGGGGGAATTGATACTCTTTCCATTAGCCGGTCCTTATTCCCCAAGTTATGCATTTACCCAGAAGGGGGCGGCAGTCATCGTCTGAGTAATCTCATGTACCACTTTGGCTTGGAGGATTCCTATGCCAATGCTCATCGGGCCAAAGATGATGTGATGCTCTTGGTAGAAGTTTTCCGCCATTTGCAGGAATATTCCATGGGCCAGAGTTCGATCCTATATCCAGAGGCTGTCACACATGGATGTCCTACCTGTGGGTCAGCGATGAATGTCACGTACTTAGGTGATCAGATGGTTCTTAACTGCAAACCTTCTTGTGCGGCAAGACTAGTGATTTAGCCCTTGACACATACCCCTGGGGGGTATATAATCTACTTGGATTTAGAAACGAAGGAGGATGTTCAAATGCCAATTACAGTTACAGATCAAAATTTTCAAAGCGAAATTTTTGACCATAAGGGTGTTGCTTTTGTAGATTTTTGGGCTGCTTGGTGCGGACCATGCCGTATGATCGCTCCTGCCATCGAAGCGTTAGCGAAAGATTACGAAGGCAAGGCGCGTATCGCCAAGCTTGATGTTGATGCCAATCAGGGTACGGCTGCTCAGTACGAGATCCTCAGCATTCCTACGATGATCATCTTTAAAGACGGTCAGCCTGTGGATCGACTTGTGGGTGTGATGCCTAAGGAAATGCTGGCCCAAAGGCTTGACAAGTGGATTGCTTGACAGAAGCGCTAAAATAGAGTATCATTA
>JAAYOK010000219.1 GCA_012520355.1 Bacillota bacterium
ATGCCGGAAGGCCTTCCCGCCTTTACTTTGCAGAAAAAATGACTCGAGATTTGGGTGGCGCCAAGATCTATCTCAAACGAGAAGACCTTAACCATACCGGTTCCCACAAGATCAACAATGTCTTGGGGCAGGCTCTTTTGGCCAAGCGCATGGGTAAGACACGCCTCATTGCCGAAACTGGGGCGGGTCAACATGGCGTGGCAACTGCCACCGCAGCTGCCTTGCTCGATCTGGAATGCGAAATTTTCATGGGGGCCGAAGATGTGAAAAGGCAGGCTCTGAATGTGTATCGCATGGGTTTGCTCGGTGCTAAAGTGAACGCAGTTAAAATTGGTACCGCGACACTCAAAGACGCGGTCAATCAAACCTTAGAGGAATGGATCAAGCGGATTGATGATACACATTATCTGATCGGATCCGTGGTGGGGCCCCATCCCTTTCCCACCATGGTTCGGGACTTTCAAGCAGTGATCTCCAGGGAAATTAAGGAGCAAATTTTGGAAAAGGAAGGCAGGTTGCCAGACTATGTCTTGGCTTGCATCGGTGGTGGCTCCAATGCCATGGGAGCCTTTTACCACTTCCTTGAGGATACTGACGTTCATCTTGTGGGATGCGAAGGGGCAGGTAGAGGTGCAAATAGCTCAGACACCGCTGCGACCATTACATCTGGAAGCGTAGGTATCTTCCACGGAATGAAGACCTACTTCTGCCAAGATGACTATGGTCAAATCGCACCAGTCTACTCCATCTCGGCTGGACTTGACTATCCAGGGGTAGGTCCTGAACATGCTATGCTCTTTGATCAGGGCAGGGCCCAATACGTAGCCATTACAGATGATGAGGCTGTGGATGCCTTTGAATACCTGTCTCGCACTGAAGGCATCATTCCTGCAGTGGAGAGCGCCCATGCAGTGGCCTATGCGATGAAACTCGCTCCTCAGCTTGGGCAGGAGAAGACTATCGTTGTCAATCTATCGGGGCGCGGTGACAAGGACTGCGCTTCCATTGCCAGATATCGAGGGGAGGATGCAATCTATGAAGGATAAGCTCTTTGGTGGCGAAACGGGAGTCATTCCATTTCTCACGCTGGGATATCCGAATTTGCAGATGTCAGAGGAGCTGGTTTATGTTCTAGACCAGGCAGGAGCTGATCTAGTGATGCTCGGGATTCCCTTTTCTGATCCGGCGGGGGAAAGCCCTGTGTTGCGCCTGGCTGGCGAGACTGCACTGAAGAATCGACTTACGACAGACCATATCTTTGACTTGCTCGCCCGAGTTCGCAGGCGGACTGACATCCCCCTGGCGCTCAGGTGTTACGCGAATATCGTGTTTGCCTATGGTGCGCAGCGCTTTGTCGAAAAGGCTGCAAGACAGAACGTCAGCGCCCTCATCTTGCCTGATGTTCCCTTTGAGGAACAGGCGGAGTTTAAGGATGTATGCGCCAAGTGCGGTATCCAGCTGATCTCCATTGTTGCCCCAGCACCAGAGGATAGAATCAAACGGATTGTCCGTGACTCCCAGGGTTTCATCTATCTCCTTGGTCCTGTGACCGAAGAATTGGTGTCTACTGTAGGCAAGTTCACTGCTTTGCCGATTGTCGCATCCTATCTCGGCGCAACCACCCCAACGGGTGTAGACGGGATCGTCTTGGAATCAGAGATTGTGGAGCTCGTTTTGGAGCATGGCCCCCGTGCGCCAGGTGTCATCTTGGACTACGTAAAGGATGTGATTGCCGCGACTCGGTCATTCCCACCTGAAGAAGCGAAGCGCCGCGCCTAGACACACAAGCATGACTGCTCCTAGAACTGCTAGTTCTAGACCGTAATCGAAGAGCCGACCTCCGAGCCAGACACCGCTGAGTAGTTTGACTCCATGGGTGAGAGGTAAGAAGTTGGCCATCGTCACCATGGCCTTTGGCATGATATACAGTGGTATCGTTGCCCCTGACAAGAACAACATGGGAAAGTAGATGATGTATGCAAGAGAAGAGGCGGCCTTGGCATTGGGCGTGACCCCTGCGATCACCAAACCTAGGCTGAACATGCTGGCCATGACCAAGAGAAAGGC
>JAAYOK010000024.1 GCA_012520355.1 Bacillota bacterium
ACCCTGGATTCCTTCCTCCAGTAGATGAAAAACGGAGGAAAGACCATCTGGTTGGCTGTGAGTTCTTCTTTGACTCGGGAGATGGCATCCAGCCGTATGATCGTATCGCCTCTACAAAGATCAGGTGATGTTTGGAGGCCTGTTTTCAAATTCTTAAAGGTGACAAAATGGTGTGGTATGTGGTGGGTAGAGGCTACATCGGCCACTGCGCGCTTGACAACTTCTTCGAAGATTCCCTTGCCACAGACCAGGTCAAAGGCTCTGCGGAAGCGATTTATAAAGAAGCCCGCTTTGGGAACTAGGTCTTGGTCGTCTAGAGCACGATAGTTCTCCAGATCTTTTTGTAAGGTCTGGATGCTTGCGTCCAGAATCGAGGTCACCTGACGCAGGCGATCCCAATCAAAGGTAAGATTCTGTGCGATCTGGCTGTCAATGATGGTGAAGTCATCGGCCCTTTTAATTAAAGAGCTGAAGTATTTGCGATTGGAAAGGAGTTCCTCTAGCTGATATTTCACCGGGTTCTCCAATTCATCTCGGTAGTGCTTAAAGAACTCTTTGCGGAGAACGGATAATAACCAAGCGTCGTCCCACTGAATGAGGGCATCATAGTAATCTTCAGCACTCCCAGGTTTCGGTAGTGCCCGCCACAGCCCAGAGATGTTGAGCGGTAAGACATACTTGGCCGTTTTTTCCTCTGCTTCTTCTTGGGTAAGATAGGTTCTGGCTAAAGACAGGATGGCCTGTTTGAGTAGGGAGTCTGTCTTGATAACGCGATGGTGGTAGATCATATACTTATAGAGGGACCAACGCTTATGGAAAAAGTCTTCCACGGTGCTCAGGGCCCGCACATCGGGGCACCACCTGAAACGCTGGCGCTCCGCGACGAGGCGCATGGAGTGGAGCAGTCGATCGTATTCGATTTGGCTGTAACCAAAGCCGGAGTTCTTGAGATCGCGCACAACATAGTCAAGGCGATCGCAATCGAGGGCACCGGATATAAGGTAATGGACGTCCTGAAAGAAGTCGGAGGCTTCCTCTAGGATGCGCTTGGTCAGTTCGTGCACTAAGAGGATGAAATAGCGCGTCTGATCAGATGATTCTGCGTCGGAGAGCGATTCCACTGATTCCATTAAGTGGTTGGCCAGACGCAGTCCCATTGCTTCGTGGAGCTGGCCATCTCCATAAAAGTAGGGAGACAGGATTTCCACAAAACGTCTTTGACGCTCGCTACGTCTGCTTTCCGGGATCGCCTCGATTTCGCCCATCAGTTCATTGAGGGCACTCTCGGAGACATGACTAAAGGGGGGATGGCCCACATCATGCAAAAGGGCGGCACAGCGGATGGCCTGCCAGATCAGGATGAAGTTTGCTTTCTCCCCCCTCTCGATCACTCCAGGTATGTTGGCCATATAAAGTGGCTCTGACTGGAGAAGGAAGGTGGCATCTGGCGGTGATGGCAAGCGCTGACTAAACTCAGACGAATGGGTGATGGTCTCAATTTCTCTGGCGAGCTGGTTCATGAACTCTTGCCGGCATGCTGCATCGGCATTGACAATGGAATGGTAGAACATTTTGCCCGCTAAGTACAAACAGCCTAAAGAGTGCTCGAAGCGCTTCGTTTCATTGGATGGATACGTCAAATAGGCTGTGGAGTTTTGCATGACATTATGTAAGCGATTAAAGACTTGGGTGGAGATAATCTCCTTTTCGAGCATGCTAATTTGGATGCTTCCATGAACTGCATCGGCCACTTGAATGATCTTCTGATTCGCCATATCTACCACCCCAAACCTTGACATGTCTAATTCTGACATTCTCGTCCTACGCCCAAACACCTGCTAAGACGGAAGGTTGTAAGCAGTCCGATATTCGTCAAATTGCGTCGGGGCCAGGCCCCGGCGCAATTCTACGATTCGTCGCAGTTTGCAGGATTTGATCCTTCGTTGAAGAAGGGGTTAAATTGTTATTAGGCATAATATATCTTATAGAACCCGGAATGGAGGTGACACCATAGTGGCTAGAGCAGTTCGAGTCGATGTTAGCCGTGATGTTCTGGAATGGGCGGTTGATAAATCCCAGAAAAGGGTCCAGCTTGAAGCGACACTGCCCATGCTAAAGAAGTGGCTGGCTGGTGAGGTGAAACCTACCCTTAATCAATTAGAAGATTTGGCCAGGAAAACCCATGTCCCCCTCGGGGTTCTGTTCCTCCCGTATCCGCCTGTAGAGGAGTTGCCCATTCCAAACTACAGGACTTTCGGTGATGAGTCCATGGATGAACCAAGTCGAAATTTAATCGACACCGTCAAGATGATGGTGGGTCGGCAGACATGGCTGAGGGAATACCTGATTGAAGAGGGTTTTGCGCCCAAGAGCTTTGTCGGCTCCGCTCGAATTACCGATGCTGTTACAGACGTTGCAGCTAACATTCGAAAAACGCTTGGTTTGCCAATGGATTGGGCAGAAAATGTAGGAACGTGGGAAGACGCTCTGAACAAGATCTTTCGAAGTGCTGAGAACGCGGGAATCATTGTGGCCAGGAATGGGGTAGTAGGTAACAATACCAGGCGAACACTGGATAAGACGGAGTTTCGCGGCTTTGTCTTGGTCGATGAGTATGCTCCCCTAATTTTCATTAACGGCACGGATTATAAGGCGGCTCAGATGTTTACGTTCGCACATGAATTAGCCCATTTGTGGTTTGGGCATAGTGGTGTGTTTGACTTAGCCTTTCTTCAACCTGCCGATCATGACATCGAAAGAGCCTGTAATAAAATCGCGGCTGAGGTTTTGGTACCTGCGGAGTTGTTGGTCGATCAAATGCCACAGCAACTTCAGAGTTTAGAGCATGCCACCGTAATGCAAGATTTGGCACGCAGGTTTAAAGTGAGCCCTTTAGTTATTGCAAAGCGCGCCTTCGACATGGAATTCATAAGTCAGCATGAATATAGCGCCTATTATGACAGTTACTTGGATGGAGTACGAAAACGAGAAGGCAGAGAACGTAATCAAGCGGGTGGGGACTTCTATAGAAACCAAAATTATCGTGTGGGACGTCTCTTCTTTAGGCATGTTGCAAATGCCGTTAAAGAAAACAAACTTCTTTATCGTGAAGCTTACCGGCTGACCGGACTTAGAGGAGATACGTTCGAAATGATGAGACAACTGGCCGTTGCCATTTAGCTTTCTGCCTTAGAGCTCTGATCCAAGTGATCTCTCAAAATGTTGCTAAACTTGTGTGAGGAGGCTGTTCGGCCGGATTATCCCGAAACGAACAGCCTTCGTTTTTCGTCAAATTGCGTCGGGGCCAGGCCCGCGCGCAATTTTGTATTAACAATTTGTGATGCTTGGGGAACCCTTGGACATGTTGCGTTAAATGTCATAAACCCCATTGAAACTAACGAAAATCGAGTGTATACTCTCTATTAAGCCTGCTTAAAGGCAGGAAGGAACAACATATGCAGAAAACAAAATTTTTCCAGTGGGCCATTGCAATGAAGGCTGCTGTGAGATCTAGGCTTAGATATTCTGATGTCTATCAACTAAGAATACAGCCATAGTGTGTAAATATGTCACGAGCCCTCTCACGCGACTTTTCTTGACTGCTTCCACTGGATTTTTTTGCCCTTGGCTTTCAGAACCTAGTGCCCAACGTATGGTATTTCCTGTCTTGGGAAATACTAGGGGAAAAGCCAAGTAAGGGGGTCATTTGATGAATGGGTTGTCTAGACTTGCGCTGCTCCTTGTGATTATCGGTGCCTTAAACTGGTTGTTGGTTGGTCTCTTTCAGTGGGATCTTGTAGCTGCGCTCTTAGGCGGGGAAAGTATGAGAACTGCGTCCATGTTAAGTAGGATTGTCTATACCTTGGTTGGAGTATCGGGTATCTATTCTCTCAGGTTCCTCTTTGGGGACAATCGGGTGAGTAACTAACTTTGGGAAAAAGGTGTATGAGGGCAAAACGGAACCTTAGATAGCCTCTTGCTTTCGTTCCATCGGCATCATGAAGACGACCCCGGCGTAGGCCGGGGTCTTAACTTTGATTCCATCCCTATCCCCACAAGCGCCCGTGTTCTTTTAGGGTCGACTTGATGGTGACCAAGGCCTGGTCATTGATTCCTGGGAGTCTGGCAATCTGATGGGCGGCAAAATGCCCTAGATCGCCAAGGTGCGTAAGCACGAGCCCCTGTAGTGAGTCTTTCGCTTCTTCTTCGAGACGCTCCCAAAGTAGGGCAATGGGTACTTTGCTGCGAGGTTCTTTGGCTGGAAAGCCCGCATCAAAGGCCAACACCGCTTCTTCTGGTATGTCATCATACACTGCATCTAAATAGAAGCGTCCAGAGATACCAGCTAAAGCCCCGGTAAAGAGCTCCAAGGCCATAAAGGCCGGAAAGGTATGTCCGTCTGCAGTGCAAAGGCCAAACTCACTCGCCGGCCGGAATCCGAAGCGGGGGTAGTAGTCGGGATGACCGAAGATGACGATGGCTCCAAACCCAAGTTCCCGGGCTTTTTCAAAGCTTCTAAGCATCAAAGCCTTCCCGATACCCCTTCCTTGGAACTCAGGCAAGACGGAAAGGGGTCCAAAGGTCAAGACTTCGTGTTCTACTCCTTCGGGCGAGATCACTTTGGACCCGGAATACATGATGTTTCCCACCAATCGTCCGTCCACTTCCGCTACATACGCGAGCTCCGGCAAAAAGGCGGAGCTACCACGCAATCTGTGGACAAGATAGTGTTCGTCAATATAGGGGCGACGATCAGTGTTAAACCAAAAAGCCTCCCTGGTCAACTCTTCCACAGCACGGTAGTCTGCAGAGGTTTCCAAACGTAGCTGGATCACCAACGAGCTTCACCCCAATCCTTACGTTTTTGTTTGCTCCATTTACTCAAAGCCTTGCCCCTTTCCCGGCTGATCTGCAGGTAAGCAGCTCGGTCCTCGGCGTATCTTGCCTCGCGTTGCAGCCTAAGATAACTTTCCCATCTCTCCCAGGAGAGATCCCCTATCTCTAAGGCCTCCCTGACTGCACAGCCAGGTTCTGACTTGTGCTGGCAATCGGAAAACTTGCAGTGGGGGAAGTACCCTTCCACATCCGAAAACGCCTCGCTGAGACCGGAGTCTACAGCCCACATTCCCAGTTCACGCATGCCAGGGGTATCGATGATCATACTTCCGTTTTCCAGGAGCAAAAGTTGCCGATGGGTGGTGGTGTGGCGTCCCTTGTCATCATCGTCTCGAATCTCCCTAACTTCCATGATCT
>JAAYOK010000220.1 GCA_012520355.1 Bacillota bacterium
CAGATGTAAAAGTATTGAAAGATGACGTTGCAGGCTTGAAGACTTCTGTTGCCAAACTTGAGAAGGCTCCAGTGATTTCTGGTGACCTAACAATGAAGGGTGAGTACAAAGCGCCTAAGACTGGTGAGACCAAAGGGTACGTTCCCACAATGGAAGGTAACCTCACCCTCAACATCAAAGCCTCTGACGCAACAGATGTTAAAGCGATCCTTGGCTACAGTGTAGGTGCAGAGAAATTGGCTCAATCCTTTAGCCAATATCGTGTAGAAGTTAAGTCGGAAACACCTGTGAGCCGTGTTGTTGTTGGTAAACTTCCTAACAGCGCATTCGGATCCCATGACTTCAGCAAATACGTTCTCACCATTCCATCCACTGGTTCCAAGTACGGATTTGGTGGTTTAGCCAGAGTTGACATCATTGACGATCTAACACTCGATCTCTTTGCTGGTCAGGAAGAAGTTGGAACGTACAAAGATATGACAGCTGCTGCAGCTTTGAAGTATGCCTTCATGCCTGAAATCGGAGTGAAGCTCACTGGTAAGCTTGACAAACCAACTGGTGAAATGTTCAAGAACTACGCAGCCGGTATCGGTCTCTTTGGTAAAGTAGCTGGTATCGAGTACACTGGTGATTTCGCCATGGACTTTGCTAAGGCTAACGAGAAGAATTTCCTTGCTGCTGTAACTGCAAAGTACACATTCGAACCTGTTACACTTGACATTGCTGTTGCATACCAAGAAGACAACTATCAAGTTGCTCGTCAAGGTGTTGGCATCGTTAAACCTAACCCTGCTTATGATGCAGCCGATGCAGAGACTGATCCTGAGTACGATGTACCTAAGACTCTTACCCATAGGACGAACAAGTTGTTCCTTGAGGGTGGCCTAGCTGCTAAGCCTGAGTTCGCTGGTTTCAAATTTGACCTCGCAGGTCGTGCTTACTACGAAGGTGGGGCTGATGAAAAGGCCGTTGAAACCGACACAATCTTAGCGTTCAAAGCAGATGCTTCCGCAACCTATGAAGACTTCTTCGTACCAGTCACATTGTCGGCTAATTACGCTGGTAACAAAACTGGTGATGACAAGGCTGAGTTTGTGCACCATGCCATGGCGAAATTGGCCATCGGACAGGATGCCAAATTGGGTCTAAGATATGGCGCAAGTGCTGCTTATGTTAAGAATGCATGGGCGGTTTCTAGCCCAAGCTGGAAGAACGTTAACCACTACGGTACAAACGACGAAGTACGTCTAGGTGCAAATGTAGGTTACGGCGTTGACTGGGATGGCGCGAAAGTAGACTTGGATTACTCCGCTACTTTTGTACTCACAACCCAACCAGCGAATGTTGATTCTACACTCGCCCACAAAGTCGATGTTGGCTATGCCTTCACCGATAACGTAAAACTGACACTTGGTGGTACTGTTAATCAGACACTGGCTACACAGTTGGAGAACAGCTTTGGCTACAACGCTGGTTTGACAGTTAAGTTCTAAGCAATACCGGAATCACATCAAGGTCCTCCATAAGGAGGACCTTTTTTTACCCTCAGAACATGATGGGGAAAAGCGAATTTTGTGATGTAAGTGGGAGGTGGTTTGGTGATCGTTATGGCAGTGGATCCAGGTCGGGAGAAATGTGGTTTGGCCCTTGTTTCAGCACATGATGTCTTGAAGAAACAGGTCGTATCCAGTACGTTATTTTTGGATGTCGTCAAGGAACAGGTCAAGGAATATAGTGTAGATAGGGTGATCCTCGGGGATGGAACAGGCTCGAAAGAGTTTCTAGTAGCCTTGGAGGATGCTTTACCCCATCTTCCGGTCCTTACCGTAGACGAGTATGCCACAAGTGAAGAGGCCCGAAGAAGGTATTGGCTCGATCACAAACCTCGAGGTTGGAGACGCTTGGTTCCCACGTCCATGCAAGTGCCGCCTGAACCCTATGATGATTATGTCGCCGTCATTTTGGCAGAGCGATTTTTTGCCCAAGAGTTGACTTGATGGTGCTATTTTTTGGGATCTTGTCTCTTAAAGGAATTTAGGTAACACTTGGAGAAATTACTATGATAACATGGGGAAAGGAGGAGAGCTGGTGGCACGTGGTTTACGGTTACTTGTTATGTTTGGTATTTTATTCCTATGCCTGCAGGGCTTAGTCATGGCCAGTTCTCCTTCACAGGATTGGTCGTCCTTAGCCATGCAAGAACTTGGTCAAGGACGGGGTATTCCGGGCTTTGAAGTATCTACCAAGATGAATCGCAACCAAGGGGCCCTTTTAGTTGCCCGTCTTTTGCAGCACATAAGTGGGGATGACGGTATGCAATCGCGCCGCTTCGGTGTGAGCCAAAATGTCTATCTCGATAGCATGATCTTCAGTTATAATCAAAGGGTTGAGCCGGAACTAGCTTTCACCGCAAACCAAGTAGAACTCCTGTATCGACTTGTGCTTGAGTATGCTGAAGAACTGGAGATCTTAGGCTACGCCATTCAAGATTTCAAGTTGCTCTATGCCCAGAACTTCGCGGAACCGCAAAAAGGAGGCCTTTTTGCAGAGCGCAAGCTCTTGTACTCTGAACAGGTCTTAGCTGCGGCAAGGAAGAATGCTGAGCAGTCTGTGGCTATTGAGTCCAGCGACGAAACACTATATACTCAAGCTGTGATCGCGGAAATCGTTCCCGAACCCATGAGTCCACGTAATCTATGGACGGGGCAGTTTTCCTCTCCAGGACTCTTACCCTCTGCTTCAAGTTTTAGTATGCTAGAAGCTGTTGAAGAAGGAAATAATCCGATTCAAATTGGCAGTGTGGAGGTAAGTGGAGCGCTACGTCCGAGCAGTATCGGTGGTTCGGCTCGTGATGGCGACTTAAGTTCCGAAAGTCCAGAAGATAGTGCAGGATACGGTGTTTCGGTTCGAGTTGGCGATGTGGCCCTGGAAACGGCCCTTGATTTAAGTGTTGATCGGGAACTACTGGTGCCCAAAGCAACCAGTGCCTCCCTGGGTCTAACTTGGGATTGGTCTGATCTATTTACCCTTAATGCAGGAGTGAGCCGGAGAGAAAGCGTTGAAAACTCTGACGAAGACACACCATTGGTCACTTCGTTGGGTGTGGTGGTTCCCATTAACCGCGGGCAAGTTCATTTAGGCATGACGCAGGAATGGAATTCTGCAAATCTAGGAGGAAATTCCTTGTCCAACGAGGAAGTAACTATGAGCAAAAGTGAGGCCGAATTGGGCTTGAAATACGATTTTAAGAATGATAGTTCCTTGCGCTTCAACTACAGGTTTATTGATTTTAGTAATATGGAACCTGGAACGGAAGCGGAGGCCGCCTTTTCTATTAA
>JAAYOK010000221.1 GCA_012520355.1 Bacillota bacterium
AGGTGCTCTCCCAGCTGAGCTATTCGCCCGAATTTGAATGAAATTATTAGGTCCAGACAATTTAAGAGTATACCAGCACTTAAAACGAATGTCAACTCTTTTCCCAACTTTTTTTCACTCGACTCAGCTTAAAAGGAATTCCGCTGTGGGGGGAGAACTGTTACAGTAAGAACTATAACATAAGAAGGTGGGGTAATGCAAGTGCGTAAAGTAAACTTTCTGTTGGTTGTTGCATTAGTCGTCATTTTAAGTGGCACCGTACTGGCTCAAGGGGTTCCTGTTGACATTCCTGGTACTGGCGTAAACTTCTTCCTCTATCGTTACGAAGGTAGTGTTCCCTACGATAAGATCGGCACAATCTGGGAGAATCTCTCTAAGGCATTCCAAGTATGGGTTGATGAAGGACAAGAACCCGGTGGCTTAACAGGCGCGGACGTACAGGTTAAGGGAAATGACATTTATGTGAAAGACCAGTTCATTTTAACCGTGGATCAATTTCATGCTAATGCGAATAAAGCAACCCGAGCCCAATTAGCAGAAAAATGGGCTGCTAACCTCCGCCAAGGTGTAGAAGCCTTTGTGGCCATCAATACCGGCAAGTAGTACACTCTGATTTAGCACATACGAGCTCAGCGCACGTAGAAAACGAGACTTTTGGCATACTCAAAGCGTATGCTGAAAGTCTCTTTTTGGAGGTAGTCCCATGGATAAGCATTTCTATCAAGCTCTTGCGTTTGAGAAACCCCCAGAGCGTCCCTTGGTGGCCTGCAATATGGTTACATCCCTCGATGGTAAGGTTACTGCAGATGGTACCCAACCAAAGAGTCTCGGTAGCGCCTTTGATCTTAGCACAATGGGGATCATTCGTAGCCACTTTGATGCCGTTTTGGCCGGTGGCAATACAATTAGGCTCCATCCCTACTATCTAGGGGTTCCAGCACGCCTCGAAAGAGGGCGACAAGAAAAGGGGCTGGCTAGCCAACCCCTTACCGTACTATTAACGCGAAGCGGAGATTTGGACCCCACAAGCTCCCTCTTCACCAAAGCACCTAGACCACCCGTGATTATTACCTCAGCCCAGGGCGCTGAAAACCTACCTGTGGCTATTATAGAGCAAGCTCAGATTGAAGTCATGGAAAACGCCATACCACAAGCCATCCTCCAGCTTTTGCAGGACAAATATCAAGTACAGCGCCTCTTAGTCGAAGGAGGACCCAGCGTCAATTACCAGTTTATGCAGGCTAAACTCCTGGACGAACTCTTCCTCACTTTGCATCCAAGTCTAATCGGGAAGCGTACTGATCTAGGACTGAGCGCGGGCGACCAGGTCTTAGAACTCCCTGAGACAATCAAACTCCTCTCGGTCAATCAACATGATGATGAACTTTTCTTACGTTACCGAATTACGTGGTAACTAAAAACCCCTAAAGAAGTACAGGGAGGCAAGTAGGGTCAAGAGTACATTGACGGCCTGCCCCACCACATGGAGCTTCACCGTCGCTTGGCCCGTAAATACCTTTTTGAGATTGGCAAAGCGAGACTCAAGGCCAATGGCCACAAAGGCCAGGGCAAAGAGCCAACTGCGGATAGTTGCGGTGATATTTAAGATGCCTTCTACCTCTCCTTGGCCCAAAAGGGGAACAAGCACAAAGGATGTCACCAGGGATGCTCCGACAAAACCTAAGATGAACTTGGGGAAGCGGAGCCAGATTTCCTTAATTCCGAGGCGCTCTGTCCCGGGTTCCTGTTCGACGCGGGTCACAAAGAAGAGGGCCCAGCAAAAGGCAACAATACCAATCAGGGCATTTTGCAGCATTTTCACAATAGCTGCCACTTCCATAGCTAAGGGTCCTACCATGCTCCCGGCTACAACGACCGCACCTGTAGAGTCAATGGTTCCCCCGATCCAAGATCCGGCCACAGCCTCACTCAATCCCAACCAACGGATGAGAATGGGCATACCAAGCATCATGAGGACTGTCACAATTAGGGAGACAGATATGGCAGCACTGATTTCTTCCTTTTTGGCCTTCACCGCCGCACCAGTTGCAATGGCCGCAGAAACACCACAAACCGACGTACAGGTAGCCACTGTAGCCACCAGGGCCTTACTCTTCATCTTCAAGACTCTTGTTCCATAGAGATACATGAAAATCAGGAGAATGGGGGGAATCAGCCAACCGACGCCTAAACCATGGAGACCTAAAGAAAGGACCCGGGTAAAGAGGATTTCCGCGCCAAGAAGAACCAAACCTGTCTTGATAAATAGCTCACTTCGCAGGGCCGGAACCAGCCAGGTTGGTATCTTCCAGAGATTACTGATCAGCATACCCAACACCAAAGCCCAAATTACATTATTGAAGCCATAATGGGATAAAGTGCTTTGATTACCGATCAAAAAAGCCAAGACAGTCAGAAGAAAAATCACTGGAAAAGCGGTGAGATACTTTCGTACATCATCCCCCATGACTTTGAGCGCCAGGGCTGTCACCGCGGCCAAGCCCAGACCCCATAAAATGATAGGTACAATCAGATCGACAGGCAGAGCATCTTGCCATGCCGTCCACTTCGGCAGCTTCGGTATGAAGGTGATCAAACCTAAAGCTGTTCCTCCAAGGAAAAACGCGCCCAACCAAATTGTCCACCAATCTTCTTTCTTGAAAATAGCAAGCATAGCACAGACCTCCTAGTACTCAAGTACCAAAACAGTCCATACTATGCTTCACAGAGAAAGTGGTGCCTTATTTATCATAAGAAAGCACGGCATCGATCACCATTTGGACAAAACGATCCCGGTCGACCTTTAAAGCCACATCCACATTGGGCTCCTTTCCTGTCACTCCGTAAAAATCAACCACTGTGCGCCCGGTGGTGTACTGACCTTGGGTCTCAATGGTGACTGGCAAGTGCCTAGTTTCCACGATGGTGGGGTCAAGGACAGTGGCCATGGCCAGGGGATCGTGCAGGGGCATCCCAGCAAAACCCATGGTCTCATGGAACTCACCGAAGAATTCCAGAAGTTCACCAACCATTACTCCCACCCTATGACCAGAGTTGAGGAGATAGTCCACTTCTGCCGCCATAACCTGTGCCTCATGGGTCACATCGAGCCCAATCATGGTAATGGGTACTCCACTTTGGAAAACGACGCTCGCCGCCTCTGGGTCTACCAAGATATTAAACTCGGCAGCTGGTGTCCAGTTCCCTTCCCGAGCAGCCCCTCCCATCAACACAATTCGTTCAATATTCTTCTTGATATCAGGAGCACCAATGAGGGCTGCCGCGACATTCGTCAAAGGTCCCGTGGGAACAATCGTTACCTTCTCCCGACTCCCACGTATCGCATCGATGATGACTTGTACTCCATGTTTTTCTGACGCTGCAAATGTAGGTGCGGGCAAATCGGGTCCATCTAGGCCACTTTCGCCATGAACTGCATCCGCGATCTCCAGCGGCCTCATGAGAGGTCGGTCATAACCTCCCGCAACCTCACATTGAACACCTGCAAAGGATAGGACTTTCAGGGCATTGTTGACCGTTTTCTCTAGGGTTTGGTTTCCCGCGACAATGGTGACAGCCAGTACGTTGACGAGCTCCGGGTGGGCGAAGGCCAAGAGGAGAGCAATGGCATCATCATGCCCAGGATCGCAGTCGATAATAATGGGTTTTGGCATTAAGATCCTCCCTCAATTACATGTTTTTTCCCTTCCGTCGCCTTGCCGTTTGCTGCCTTGCGAACACGCCCAGGGCAATCACGGTGGCTAGATACGGAATCATCTGTACAAACTCTGAAGGGATGCTTAAGGACTGCATATAGTTGCTTAAAGCATCAGCAAAACCAAAGAACAAGGAGGCGAGCGCGGTGCCAATGGGATGCACTCCCCCAAGGGCAGAAGCAGCCAAGCCAATAAAGCCGCGACCAGCTGTCATATCCCTGGAAAACCAGGACACATAGCCCATGGAAAGATGAGCACCGCCAAATCCGGCCAAGAGTCCGCTGATTCCTAGGGCCAGAAAGCGAATCTTCTCCACGCTAATGCCTACACTATCAGCTGCATCTGGACTTTCCCCTACGGCGCGGAGGCGAAGTCCTAGAGGTGTCTTGTACAGGAAGTACCAGACAGCGAAGACAGAGAAAAGTGCAATATAGGTCAAGACATTGTGACCCGACAAGATGGGCCCCAGAATGGGAATCCGGGAAATCAGGGGTAAGTTCACGGTAGGCAAGACCTTACTCGCCAGCGAACTGGAGATTCCCCGATCGCCACTGGCCACAAAAAGGACGAAGACCGTGCCGCCACTGGCGATCACATTCAGGGCGATACCTGCCAAAACCATATCGGTGCCTAGTTTAATGTGGAAGTATCCCATAAACAAAGCAAACAAAATGGAAAACAACAATCCCACCAAGAGACCGATCCAAGCGCTACCCGTCCAGGCACTGAACATGACGCCTGTTACAGCAGAAATCAACATCAAGCCCTCTAGACCGATATTCACAGCCCCAGCCCGTTCAGAGACAACGGCCCCTAGAGCGGCAAATAAGATGGGGGTTGTCACCCGCAACACGGAATAACCAAAACCTACCGAAAGGATTGCCTCAAGCATTGATCTCATGCTTTGTCGCCTCCTTTACAACCGCACGATGACGCCATTTCGCCAAAAAGGCCTGGGCGGTCACGAGCAGAATCATGATTCCTTGAATAATGGCCACCATCTCTGATGAAACGTCCGTCATACGTGACATGATACTAGCCCCTGAGCGAATATACGCCAAGAAAAGAGCGGCAATCGGTACGCCAAGGGGATGGTTACGGGCGAGGATGGCGATAATGATCCCATCAAAGCCATAACCAGGTAGCATTTGCCATTGGAAACGTCGATAGAGGCCCAAAACATCGGCTGCACCAGCTAAGCCTGCAATCGCGCCTGAGATGACCTGGGAATAGATAATCACAGCAGTCACGCTAATGCCTGCGTAGGCTGCAAAATCCCGATTGAGTCCCGTCATGCGGAGTGCATAACCCCACCTGGTTCGGTAGATAAACAGGTAGCAGAAGGCAATAGCAGCCAAGGCCACCCACAGCCCCCAGTGAACCCTGGTGGGAAGCCAGAACCATTGCAACCAGGAAGTCTCGGGCAAGCGGTAGGAAACCATGGCTCCTGCTGCAGGATCCCTGTAGTGATGGTTAATCAGGTAGAGACCCAGACGATAGAAGACATAGTTCAGCATCAACGACGAAACAAGCTCATTGGCCCCCCAACGAGCCTTCATGATTCCAGGAATGGCCCCTGCCACAGCGCCCCCCAGCATGGCACCAAAGAGAGCGAGTAAGACGTGGACATACATAGGGAGAGAAAAACTTAGAGCCACAATGGTCGCCACAACACCACCGAAGAAAAGTTGTCCCTCGGCTCCAATATTAAACTGACCCGCCTGAAAAGCAATGGACACCGCTAAACCAGTAAAGATCAGTGGAATGGTAGCTTCAATCCAGTTTCCAATCCGTCTAGTGGTGGTTAAGGGACCTGTGACAAAGTGACCAAAGGCCTCAAAAGGCTGTTCACTAACAAGTAGAATGATAATAAAGCCCAGGAGTAAGGCCAAAAGAATGGCAATCAATGTTCTCCCGATTTCAAAGAGGACTTCCCGTGAGATCATGCCAATGCCTCCTTCAACAGTTCAGCCTCCTGGGTCTTAATGCCCAGCATATGCAGGCCTAATTCTTCTTCGCTCACAACACTTGCATCGGGGAAGGCTGCCACGATTTGTCCACCATAGACCACAAGCAGGCGGTCACTCACGCTCATTACTTCGTTCAGGTCAGCGGAGATGAGCAAGACTGCAGCCCCAGAGCGACAAATTTCTACCAATTTCTTGTGTATAAACTCAATGGCACCAACGTCCACACCCCTTGTGGGCTGGTTGGCAATGACGAGACTAGGATTTGATGAAAACTCTCGAGCTACGACAACCTTTTGAATATTTCCACCAGAGAGCATCTTCACAGGTGTCTTCGCTGACCGAGTCACTACATTGAACTCCCCTACCAGATCCTCACCACTTTTTGCAATAGCCTTAGACCGTAAAAAGATCTTGCCAGTGTAAGCGGGTTTCTGAATTCGGTCTGCCACTAAGTTTTCTTCAATGGATGCATCGGCAGCCACTCCATGGATCAAGCGATCTTCTGGGATATGGGCGAGCCCCAAGTCCCGCATTTGGCGGGGATGCGTCGAGGTCATCTCTTTGCCAGAAACGCTGATGGTACCAGCATGGGGATTGCGTAAGCCGGTTAATATCTCCACAAGTTCACTCTGTCCATTCCCCTCGACTCCAGCTATCCCCAGGATTTCACCGGCCCTCACATTAAAGGAGACATTCTTCAGGATGGGTTTGCCTTCAGAGGTGAAATAGCCTAGATCCTTCACTTCTAGGATCTTCTTGCCGGGTTGAGGTGGAGTTTTGCTGATCTTCAGGATCACATCTCTCCCCACCATCAAACGGGAAATATCCGCTTCTGTTACCTCCGAGGTTTTGCGTACACCAATCAAGCGTCCGCCACGCATCACTGTCACCCGATCGGTGATTTGCCTGATCTCATTGAGCTTGTGGGAGATAAAAATCATGGTATGTCCCTGCTTCTTGAGCTCACCGAGGGCCTCAAAGAGTTCCTCTGTTTCCTGGGGCGTCAAAACAGCCGTTGGCTCATCTAAAACCAAGAGTTCTGCACCCCTAAGCAAGGCCTTAAGGATCTCCACTTTTTGCCGCATGCCGATGGGGATATCCCGCACCCTAGCCCTTGGATCCACGTGGAGATTATAACGCTGGGCCAAATCCTCCACCGTCTTAATGGCTGTGTTCCAATCGAAAGCCAGGCCCCTCTTGGGCTCTACCCCTAAGACCAAATTCTCTGTTACGGTCAAAGAAGGTGCCAGCATAAAGTGTTGGTGAACCATGCCAATCCCACTGGAAATGGCCTGGAGCGGTGAGTTAATTTGGATCCGATTTCCTTTGTAATACACTTCACCAGCATCAGGCGATTCTAAGCCAAAAAGAACTTTCATCAGGGTGGTCTTCCCTGCCCCGTTCTCTCCCACTAGGGCATGGATTTCACCCTTTTGTACACTAAAATCCACTTTATCGTTGGCCAAAACGCCATTAGGGTACACTTTGGTGATGCCCTTCATTTCTAACAAGTTTTGCATACACACCAAGCCTCCTAGGCAAAAATGAGGGTGCAGCAAAAGACGCCGCACCCTCACAACAAACAACTATGGGCGCACAGAGTCCCTCAGGGCGTTCAAGGTTGCGTTATCCATACCAAGGGCGGTACCTACTTGAATTTCGCCACGATTCACTTTATCAGCGAGAATCTCTAGTTCTTCTCTGAACTCTGCAGGAACGAGCTTCTGATAGAACTCGTTATTGGCAAGACCTACAGCCTCTTCGGCTAGACCAAGGGCTTCGGCTTGACCATAAGGTAGAGTACCTTCTAAGTGCATCTTAAGAGCACGTACCAGAGAGTTGTCGATTCGCTTCAGCATGGACGTGACGATCAAATCGGCCTTCACTGGATCGGTTTCAGCAAAGAGGAGTGCTTGGTCAGAGTCGACACCGATAGCCCAGCGATCAGTATCCTTCGCAGCATCAAGTTGACCGAGGCCAGCCTGACCAGCAACGTTAAAGCCAATATCTACGCCCCGGTTGTACTGGGCGAGGGCCATTTCTTTACCCTTGGCAGAGTCATCAAAGCTACCGATGTAGGAAATATCCACTTTAATCTCTGGATCAATATAGAGGGCACCTTCGATGTAGCCAACTAAGAAGTCATTGATCACAGGGATGTCGATACCGCCCAAAAAGCCGATGGTTTTATCAGCGTTCACTTTAGGCATATCGGAGGTGGTAACCATGGCGGCCAAGGCTCCAGCCAAGAAGGAACCTTCGTTTTGCTTGTAAACGATGGAATAGACATTGTCTAAGTTGCCTAAGGAGTAATCCACTTCGGTGTCAAAGATGATGAACTTCTTGTCAGGATTCCACGGTGCGATTTCCTGCAGGCTTTCCGTCATTTGCCAGGTACCAAGAATAATGACATCATAGTTTTGTTCAGAAATGTCTGCTAGTGTAGGATCCCAAACGCTTTGATCATAACCCATCTCAATCAGACGCCATTCGATGTCCAATTCTTTTTCCGCTGCCACCATGCCATCATAGGCAGAGTCAAAGAAGGAACGGTCGCCCAAGGTTCCGTTGATCAGAAGAGCGACTCTGAGGGGAGCTGCACTAACAATCGAGCTAAACAAAAGCACTAACACCAATACTAAACCAATCCGTTTCATGTAAAGCCCTCCTTTTTGTGTATCTGTCTCAAGCAATCAACGCCTGCCGAAGTAGTGCGGCAACCCTGTCGGTATCCACACCAAGCACCAAGTTGACATTGGGCTGCTCACCGCTGAGCTTGGCATAATCGATTGCTGTCAGACCTCGTCCGTATGTGCCATTTGTTTCCACGGCTGCAAAAACATCCACCGCCTCGGTCACAACCAGAGGATCCATCACTAGGGCTGCTGCTAGGAGGTCACAAAGGAGAAACCCCCGATAGCCCAAGACATTCTCTGTTCGATCCAAGAGTTCCGCCGTCATGGCCAAAAACGTCTCCGCCACCGGATTTTCCAGAGCTTCTGTACCCCCTGTTTGGAGCTGTTCTAAGGTGACTAAATTTTCTAGACACGTCTCCCAAGGCACCAAAGTAATGGGAATTCCCGCCTCAAGCACAATCGCGGCCGCTTCAGGATCAGCAGCAAAGTTAAACTCCCCCACAATGGTTGTATTACCACGGGCTCCACTCGTTCCTCCCATAAGGACCAGCTCTTTGATTCGCTGGGCCAGAGTTGAGTCCTTAACCAAAGCCACGGCTAGATTCGTTAAAGGGCCTACGGCCAAGATGCTTAGATTACCCGGGTGCAAGTGGCTTTGTTCAATGATCATATCTACCGCATGTTTCGCTTCTGCTTTGCTCTGAACCGGTTCCCACTGCAGATCTCCCATCCCATCTTGCCCATGAATCTCACCAGCATTGCGCCGAGGCTCTAAGATCGCCCTTGGGCAACCAGCATAGACTGGAACAGCACTACCGATGAGTTCCTTGAGACGCAAAGCATTGAGCAAGGTGTTTTCCAGGGGAGAGTTTCCGTGAACTATGCTCAGGGCCACCACATCACAGCCCAAGCGTAGACATGTGATGATTGCCGCCGCATCATCGATCCCAGGATCCGCGTCAATTATCCATGGCAATTCCTGATCACCCCCATTCCAGCTCATAGTTTACTAATAATTCCATGACAGATGTGAATTCTCCTGCTTGTTAGGTGGTCAAAGATGGAAATAAAAAAGCCCCTGCACATAAAGTGCAAAGGCTTAAAACAACAAGACTTAGACTTAACCTACGTTCTTCAGACGTGGATCCAGGGCATCCCGCAAACCATCGCCAACCAAGTTGAGGCACATCACTGTGATGAAAATCGCCAAGCCGGGGATGGTTACAGCCCAGTGCGAAACACGAATAAAGGGACGAGAGCTGGCAATCATACTGCCCCATTCAGGCGTTGGTGGCTGGGCACCCATTCCCAAAAAGCTCAAGCCAGCAGCGGATAAAATCGCCCCTGCCATGCTCAAGGTAGTAAGCACGATAATGGGACTGAGGGAGTTCGGCAGAACATGGGATAAAATAATGCGCCGATCTTTGGCCCCAAGTGCCCGAGCTGCATCCACATAATCCAGTTCACGGGTGGAAATCACCGCCGAACGCATCATCCGGGCAAAGGAGGGGATATACGAGACGCCAATGGCCAGAATCACGTTTTGCATACCAGGCCCCAGGGCGGCCACAATGGAAAGGGCCAAAAGGAAGCCGGGCAAGGCCATGAGTACGTCCACGATCCGCATGATGACATTGTCTAAAACACCGCCATAATAGCCGGAAATAAGTCCTAGGGCACAGCCCACGACCAAAGCCAATGCGATAGATAAGAAGCCTACCCTTAGTGACAATCGGGCTCCATAGACCACCCGGGAATAGGTGTCGCGGCCAAATTGATCGGTTCCAAAGATGTGTTCCGAACTTGGCGGTTGGAGACGGTTGCGCATGTTTTGCTTCTGAGGTTCATAGCTCGTGACAAAGGGTGCGAAAATGGCCATAAAAATGATGGTCAGTAAGATAATAGCCCCCACCACGGCACGACGATTACGTCTCCACTGTTTGAAAATCCGAGAGAGTTGACTTTGGGTTTTCGATACTTCTGCTGCCATTTCACTGCCTCCTTTCTATTCGTACGTTGTCCTTAAACGAGGATCCAAGACGGCATACAATAGATCCACCAGTAAATTCACCAAGGCATAGGTGAGGGCAAAGGTCATAATGGTTCCCTGAACCAGTGGAAAGTCCTTATTGTTAATGGCCTCCACCAACATACGGCCAATGCCTGGCCAGGCAAAGATGGTCTCGGTTAAGACTGCACCGCTCATCAAGCCACCAAACTGAAGTCCAATCATGGTCACAACAGGAATCAGGGCATTGCGCAAAGCATGCCTATAGACTACGCCGCGACGAGGCAAACCTTTTGCCCTTGCCGTACGCACATAATCCTGTTGTAGTACATCAAGCATGGCTGAGCGAGTCAACCGAGCGATACTGGCCGTGGCCGCTGTACCAAGTGTTATGGCCGGTAAGACCAAATACTGTAGGCCTCCCAGGCGCCCGGACGAAGGAAGCCATTGGAAGGTGACAGAAAAAACTAAGATAAGCATGATTCCTTGCCAAAAGACTGGCATACCAACACCTGTTAAAGCTCCCACCATAGCAACATTATCGAACATAGAGTTGGGACGACTGGCAGATAAGATACCCACTGGCACCCCAATGAGAACTGCAATGGTAACGGCAGCTAAGGCTAGCTCAGCCGTTGCCGGCAAGCGATCGAGGATCTCCATACTCACCGGTTTTTTCGACCTCAGAGAATGACCAAAGTCCAATCGAACTGCATTTTTCAACCAATTTAGGTATTGAACATACCAAGGTTGATTGAGACCCATGGACTCACGCAGGGCTTCCAGTTGATGAGCTGGTGCACCCTCTCCCAGCATCAATTGGGCTGGGTCACCTGGTGTAAGGTACATGAGTAGGAAAACAAAAAGCGAAATCCCGATCAAGACGGGAATCAGACTAAGCAAACGCCGTATAATATATCGCCACACAGGTAAACCACCTTTCATTCAACCCTGCTTACGGATAAGTAGGGAAGGCCCTCTGCGGACCTTCCCTCGCCTTACATCAACAAGGTTATACTTTACAACTACTTCTTGCTAACGGTAGAGAGCTTGTGATGACCAGCTGGATGGGCCATGAAGCCTTCTACATTGTCTCTCATGCCATTAACTTCCATGGTGGCAATTAAGAATGCCCAAGGAGCTTCTGCCACAATATATTCTTGTGCTTCTGCGTAGATTGCAGCACGCTTTTCAGGATCCGCCTCTGTACGTCCCAGATCGAGCAACTCGTCAACACGGGGATTAGCGTAGAAGGAACGGTTACCTGGATCGCCAAACTGGCTACTGTGGAACAGAGCATAGAGACCATAGTCAGGGTCAGCTGTTACTGTAACCCAACCGAGGATAAACATGTCATGCTTACCTGCAGCTGTGTCTGCGAGGTAGGTGGCCCAAGGAACAATCAGGACCTCTACATCGACACCGATTTCGGCTAGATCAGCTTGGAACATTTCAGCAATCTGCATACGGAGCGGATTGTCATTGGTCCAAATGGTTGTTTTGAAACCATTGGGATATCCGGCTTCGGCCAAAAGTTCTTTGGCACGCTCTGGATCATAACCGTATCCCTCAACATCAATGGCTCCCCATACCAGTGGAGCTAGTGGTCCGCCAGCAGGTGCAGCTTGACCAGTGTAGATATAATCCACAACAGCTTCTACGTCAAGAGCGTAGTTGATGGCTTGACGAACCCGCACATCATTAAATGGCTCTTTTTGTACGTTAAAGCCGATGTAACTTGTGGACAAAGTTTGAGATTTGTCGAGAATCAGACCAGGTGTACCAGTGAGACGGAACTCGTCGGTGGGATCGATATTGTAAGCAATGTCCACACCGCCGGTCTCAAGTTCAATCGCTCTGACGGTATTCTCAGGGATACCGCGAATGATCAATCTCTCAACCTTGGCAGGCTCGCCCCAATAATTCTCATTACGGGTGAGTTCCACATGGGAACCGGCAATCCACTCTGTAAAGACGAATGGGCCTGTTCCGACTGCTACGAGCGAACCATAGCCATCGCCAGCTTCTTCAACCGAACGACGATTGACAATGGCGTTCGATGGATGGGCTAAGTGTGCAAGAATCGGAGCAAATGGCTCATTTAGAACAATGTGTACTTTGTAAGGTTCCACAACAACGACTTCTTTGACAGAGTCAATTAAGAAGGCTGCTGGGGATGGTAGTTCTTTAATGCGGTCAAACGAGTATTTTACGTCTGCTGCAGTAAAACCATCGCCGTTATGGAACTTCACGTTCTCCTGCAAGACAAACTCCCAGGTTACCTCGTCAATTTGCTCCCAGCTCTTGGCAAGACCTGGAATAACCTCAAGATTAGGCCCATGATTTACCAATGTCTCGTAAATCTGCACACGCACACGAGCTGATGGTTGGTCATTTTGGCCATGGGGATCCAACGTTACCGGATCAGCGCCCTGAGCCACAGTCAAAGTCTGGGCTGCAGCAACACCAATTCCAGCGAAAGCCACTACTAGGACCATGAGTACAATAAACCACGACTTTCTCAACATCCAAATTCCTCCCTTATTCCTGACTTCCCTTCCAATCCAACGTCTTCCATGATCGGAATCTTCTCCCTGCGAAAAACCCTTGGCTAAAGAGGGGTTTTTGCGAATACCATGGCTACAATCGACGAAAGGGTGTTTTTTAAATAATACAAGCTCAGCACCGTAAAGTCAAGTACCCGTTTTCAGCTCAAAAAACCTGATAGAGGCCATTTTGTCCCGCCATCCCTTTTGTCCACAGTCCTTCTCCTTCAGACAATACTTTCGAAACATAGTATCTTCTTACGTAACAATTCTGAGCCCCAAGAACATTGACAGCCCGTCCAACCTGGCATAAAGTTACATTGTAGGATACAACGAACAGGAGGAACGTTGGCTCATGAATGTCCGTACTTACCAGGTAACCATCATCGTCATTCTCCTCGTTTTTCTCCTTCCCAGCGCCTTAGGGGATCCTGCCTTTCCTCCACCCCTGACCAAGATCTTTACTACGACAGAAGCCGGTACATTCTTGGCCTACGCCGTGGATCCTGACTCTATTATCCATTGGAACCGAGGCTTAAGCCCAGAAATTGAGTTTGCCATCCTCCCTCCCTATACGAATTTGCCTGCCCTCGGCACTTGGGATGACGTCTACCAGACGATCCAAGTGGACAGGGTGAAAGAGAAAGAGCCTGATCTGATCATCCACTATGCAGCAGTGAATGATGCTAGCATCGCCTTGGCGGCGGAAATGGAAGAAACCCTAGGGATTCCCACCATCTTGGTGGACAATCGCCTGGAAGCTCTCCCCGCTGCCTTGCGCCTCCTGGGGGAGCTCTTAGGCAAGGAGGTGCGGGGGCAAGCCTTGGCCACCTTTGTGGAAAACCAATTAGCGGAGATGGCAAACTTTCAGAGGCTTCAAGCCGGTTATGCGCCTATACCGGTACATATTGTCTCATCCTTTCCCGCCGGACACTTTGCTGAGCTTCTCAGCTTAGCTGGGATGGTTGAGATGCCTACTTGGGATGACCGTCCACCCTTGCCGGACTTTGTTCTGATCATGCCCCATACGATTGCCGATCCTTACAGGGCCATCGAGCGTGAGGGACATAAGCGAATTTATCAAATTCCGACCTTTCCAGCTAATTGGCTCGAACCGGGCTCCATTTTTTCCCTCATGGGTTTGGAGTGGCTCCACTCCATTGGCTACCCTTCCTACAGCAAGAGCTTGGCATCCACATATCAAGCCTTTATGGAGATTTTCTTTCAGCTCAATATCACTCCAGAGCTCTTAGAATGGACCCTGAGGCGAAGCGGAATATCATACTAAGACAGCCAGAACATACCTTTGCCTTTGCCCCTAAGCAGGTTCATAATAGGGCGTGGAGGTGTAAGAATGAAAAAGACAATCTTTGCCATACTCTTTATTTTGCTTGTGGGTTTGACCATGGTGGCAGGCGCTGCTGAACCAAAGTATCATACCATCATCACTGGGGATACTTTGTACAGTCTAGCCCAGAAGTACGAGACGACTCCTGTGGCCTTTCTCGACTTTAACCCTGGCCTCACCCCAGACGAGCTTGAAGTAGGCCAGAAACTGCTTGTTCCAGTGGAGCCCCTCTGGAGCTACCACGTGGTGCAAGTAGGCGATAACGCCCGTTCGTTGGCGAAGGCCTACAAAGTGCCTGAAGAGATGCTACGTTTGGCCAATGGGCTTGACAGTAACACTCTGAAAGTGGGAGAGATGATCCGCATTCCCATCCATTTTTACCTGGGCGAATCGGCACCTGAAAAGGTAACCCACCAAGTGGAAATCGGTGACACCCTCTACAAGATTGCCCAGCACTACAAGGTTAGCCTGGCACAGCTTGTAGAATGGAATGAAGTTGCTGATATCAACAACATCACTGCAGGCCAAATCCTCATCGTTGGTTAAGTACAAAGGAAGCTCCCAATTTTGGGAGCTTTTTACATAGATACGTCAGATCCGAGGCGAAGGCTACGAACTATTTAGGGAATTGAACGGAGGTTGAAACGATGAAACTGAGACAGCAAATTTTCGTCCTAGCAGCATTAATCCTCTTGCTCGTAGCTGCTCCAAGCCAGGCCAATGAATTTCGCCGCACCTTCTTGCTCGAAGCAGGTGCCCGCTACGAAGTGAGCGTGCGAATCAAGACAGGCCTACAAGACGCCCCCACGGTAGCATCTGTCTACATCCATAATGAACATGGCCAATATCTGCGTTCCACTCAGCTCAGCCGCAGTCTAGCCGGCCCCAATCAATGGCAACATATCTCTACGATCGTAACGGCACCTCCAGGGGCCCTTCGGGCCACTGTAGTCTTTACCGCCTCAGAAGGTGTGGAGATGGAATGGGATGAGTTCAACATTCGCCGTGTCGAGCTTGACCTAGACGATGAAGAACTCATTCGGCAAGGTCTTGTCTACACAGGCCTCATTGTGGATGCCCGTGGACTGAATCTGCAAAGGGGCATGAGTCCCAAAGTGTATTCCGAATCAGGGCAGCTGGTTTACGCCGGTGTTGCTGTTTCGTACGGCTTCTTGCAAGAAGCTGGCATAGCCTCCTATGGTCAGGAGCTCAACCCCGATTTGCTCAGACGCATTCAGCCTGATGAAGCCATCAAAGTCTCACCCTTGGTGGTCAAGGCACTAGCCCTCGAAGGGAGCACAGAGTCGAGTGTGATCATTAGTGATGATGATGCCCAGGCCATTCTAGACGCCCTTAATACCTATGACTTCTTGGCCCATTATGCCGTTGTCTTTCTCGTTGACTAGAATCTTCCTTTCACTTCCCCCATCATACTGATGGGGGATTTTTCTTGACAAAAAGTACCTTGCAGCATATACTACAACTGAATATATGAACAAGTATTCAGATGATAGGAGCAGATCGATGAACGACAAGAGTCCGTGCTGTGACATAACGGTCATTCATGAAGAACTCGTGGAAACAATCAGGCAGAGTATGCCGCCAGAAGAAGAACTCTTCAATCTGGCGGAGTTTTTCAAGGTGTTTGGCGACACTACCCGCATTCGCATTCTCTACGCCCTCTTTCAATCGGAGATGTGTGTCTGCGACATCGCCCATCTACTGGGCATGACACAATCAGCTATTTCCCATCAACTTCGTGTACTTAAGGGAGCTAATCTAGTGAGGTATCGTAAAGAGGGTCGCGTGGTGTATTACTCCCTAGATGATGACCACATCAAAGCAATCTTTGATCAGGGATACCAACACATTACAGAACGAAACTGAGGTGACGCAGATGCGGGTAATCTATAATCTAGAAGGGCTCGCTTGTGCCCATTGCGCAGCCAAAATTGAAGCAGCCTCACGGGAGCTAGAAAATGTGGCTTCGGCCGTTGTTGATTTTTCCACGAGCCGCATTGTCCTCGAGCTGAAAGAGGCAGACAATGGACGCTTAAAAACAGCCCTGCAAGAAACAGTGGCCGCGTTAGAGCCTGATGTCATCGTAACGGAACAAAAGATGCAAAGGGAAAAGCCGAGACTGTTTACAGCCGCGAACACAACCTTCTTTTTGGGAATCGCCAGTTTCAGCCTAGCCCTCCTCTTGCCCCAGGGGATCGACCGCATCTTGTTCCTCACGGCTTATGCGTTAGCCGGCTACGAAGTATTATCTAAAGCGGTCCGCAACATCAGCAGGGGGCAAATCTTCGATGAGAACTTTTTAATGACAATCGCCACCCTAGGGGCCTTAGCCATTGGCGAGTATCCTGAGGCGGCCTCTGTCATGATTTTCTATCGGACCGGTGAGTTCTTACAGGATCTAGCCGTAGATCGTTCCCGCCGTTCCATCTCAGCACTTGTGGCAATCAGACCAGAAACTGCCCATCGGCAAATGGAAAGCTCCAGCTTAACGGTGGATATTCCGGTGGAAGATGTTCGAATTGGGGACCTCTTAGTGGTTCGCCCTGGCGAGCGAATCCCGGTTGACGGAAGGGTCGTGCAAGGTTCCTCTACCCTAGACACCTCAGCCATCACAGGTGAGAGTTTACCAAGGGAAGTGAGGCCGGGAGATACAATCCACTCTGGTTCCATCAACCTCAGTGGGCTATTGACCTTTGAGGCCAATAAACTGGCCCAAGATTCAGCGGTCAGTCGTATCTTAGATCTGGTAGAAAACGCCACCACCAATAAGGCGCCCACCGAGGACTTTATTACCTCCTTCGCTCGCTACTATACGCCTGTGGTGGTGATCATCGCCGCCCTCATTGCCGTCCTACCTCCCCTTTTCTTTGGAGGAGTCTTTACCGATTGGTTCTACCGTTCCCTGGTCTTTCTAGTTGTTTCCTGCCCCTGCGCCTTGGTTGTATCCATTCCCCTTGGTTTCTTTGGGGGCATTGGCAGGGCTAGTAGAGAAGGCGTCTTGGTGAAGGGAAGTAACTTTCTTCAAGCACTCTATGAAGCGGATACCATTGTTTTTGATAAAACAGGCACACTGACTTCTGGTCAGTTTGCGGTGCAAAAGGTAATCGCTGCTCCAGGCTTCTCCCAGGAAGAAGTGCTGGAAATGGCGGCCCAGGCTGAAATAGCTTCATCCCATCCCATCGCCCGCTCCATTGTACGGGACTATGATAAGCCGATTGATGAGGGAATAATCCATAGCGTTGAGGAGCTCTCGGGCTTTGGAGTTAAAGCCCGGGTTCAAGGGGGCGAAGTTCTGGTAGGTAGTGAACAACTCCTGAGGCTCTTTGGAGTTGAGATTGAAGGTGGCCACGAGGATAGTAGCGTCTACGTGGCCAAAGATGGCGTTTTGGCGGGTTCCATTTCTCTTTCGGATCAGCCCAAGCCAAGTGCCAGGCAAGCTACAGACGCCTTACAGTCGCTGGGAACCCATCTAGTTATGTTGACGGGGGACGCCCATCATGTGGCCAGGCAAGTTGGTGCAGAACTTGGTATCACCGATATCCGTGCCGAACTCTTACCCCACGAAAAAGTGGAGGAACTGGAAGAGATTATCCAGAGCAAGAAAGGCAAGGGCAAAGTTGTCTTTGTCGGTGACGGCATCAATGATGCCCCGGCCTTGGCTCGAGCCGATGTGGGTATAGCTATGGGAGCTTTGGGTTCAGAAGCCGCAATTGAAACGGCAGATGTCGTCTTAATGACGGACGATCCCCTAAGCGTCGTCCATGCACTTCAAACTGCACGAGAAACCAATAAAGTAGTCTGGCAGAATATTGCCCTTGCATTTACCGTGAAAATCCTTGTTCTGATTTTGGGAGCACTGGGCATGGCCACGCTTTGGGAAGCAGTCTTTGCCGACGTGGGTGTAACGATTTTGGCGGTCTTGAATTCCACCCGCATCATTGCCCCAAAAAGGCAAAAGAGGTCTCGAAGTGTATCATAACCTCAAATAAGGAAGTGAAGTTATGCAACGAAAAGTTTGGGTACATCTCACACTAGTTGTCTTGCTTCTCACAGTCTGTTCCGGTCTGGTCAGTGCATCGTCTGATACATTCACCATCAAGGTCCAAGCCACGGGAGTTGTCTATGTCCCACCTACGAAGGCTCAGATGTGGATTGGTGCTCGAACCGATGGACTCACAGCGGAAGAGGCCCTGACCCAGAGCAATCAAGTGATGCAGGGTATTCTGGAAATCGTGGAAGAGTTTACTTCACCGGAATTGATCAAAACCTCGGAGTTTAACATGTATCAAAAGGAACGTTGGGATGATGTAACGCAGCAATCGGTGCCTGAGGGATTCACCCTCCGCCATGTCTTTGAAGTGCAGATCCATGATTTAAGCAAAGTTGCCCCCTTTCTGGATCGAGTAACCCAAGCGGGAGCAAACATCATCTATGGACTCCAGTACGGGGTGCAAGACAACCGTACACCTAGGGAACAAGCCTATCGCCGGGCCATGGAAGAAGCGTGGTGGAAGGCCAATCTACTAGCGGATGCCAATGGTACGAAGAATCTGGCTCTCGAGAATGTGGAAGAGAGTTACTCCTACACCACGACCTTTGATTTTGAAGAAGTCGGTGTGGTCGAGGAAAAGGGTGACTCCTTGATGCCCGGCCAACTGCAAGTATCTGTGACCTTAGAAGCCACCTTCAGAGCACAGTTCGCCGAATAGAAAGAACCAAAGAAGCCCAAGATTCTCAAAGAGGATCTTGGGCTCATTCCATGAAAGGGGAAATAGACGAATGACGATTCATCGCATTGGCGTTATTTCAGACACCCATGGTCTGCTCCGGAGCCAGGCCAAAGATATCCTACAAAGCTGCACATATATTATCCACGCCGGTGATATTGATAATCCCGCCGTTTTAGGGGAACTTCGGCGGATCGCCCCTACCACCGCTGTTAGAGGGAATATGGACTTTGCTTCCTGGGCCAATCACTTAAAGCTCGTGGAACGAATCCAGATCGGCAAGTGGTCGATCTTGGTTGTACACAATCGGGCTGACCTACCCCTACTCAACAACGACACAAATATCGTGATTTTCGGCCATTCCCATCAGTTTTTGCAGGAAAACCGAGGCGGCGTTCTCTTCCTCAATCCAGGCAGTGCTGGACCGAGGCGATTTAATCTACCCCTTAGTATGGCCATTTTAACCCTCGACGAGACAGCCTCTGTCCAGCAAATCCCGCTAGAATCAAAGCCCTAAGTGAAACTCTGTCCAAGGCTTGATGGCCGGCGGCACCTGGGAGAATTCCAGTCTCTCTTTGCTCGTTGGATGCAGAAATGAAATGCGTTCGGCCCATAGGGCAATAGGCCAGCGTTCATTGGCCCTTCGCCCGTAGCGTCGATCTCCAAACAAGGGGTGACCAAGTTCAGCCATTTGAACTCTGATCTGATGGGAACGTCCGGTCCTCAGCCAGATCCGAACCAGGCTTCGGTCCCGATTCATGTCCACGACTTCATAATCGAGTTTGGCCTCCTGGGCCCCTTCCACGCCAGGTTTGACGACCTCCACGAGGTTTTTTTGCCGATCTTTGAGGAGGAAACTCTGGACACTGCCCACGGTTTTCTTGGGATGACCCTCAATCACAGCAAGGTAGCCCCGCCCAAAGGTGCGCTCTCGAATCTGCTCCGAAAGGCGACTGGCGGCCTTGGAGGTCTTGGCAAACACCATCACGCCACCTACAGGCCGATCCAAGCGGTGTACGAGGCCTAAATAAACATTGCCCGGTTTTTGATACGTGACCCGAATATACTCTTTCATTAGGGTTAAAAGGTCTTCATCACCGGTTGCATCTCCTTGTGACAAGAGATTCGGCGGCTTGACCACCACGAGCAGATGATTGTCTTCGTATAAGATGGGAATCTCCCTCATCACAAATCCTTCTCTTCCTCATATTCTTCTCTCAACAAGCCCATGACGATCAGATCATGATACGCCCCGTCACCATAGCGTTCTTGCCGTAAGCGACCTTCAACCTGAAAGCCCAGTCTGTAGTAGACTTTTCCGCCGGTATACACCTAACTACGCCTCCCTGCAGGATCAAATTCCTTGCAGGCAGCCAGGGGCATGTTCCGATCCTCTCCTAAAACCGGTGTGGTAATCCGGAGGATCAAGGCTGCCTGTCTCCGTTTGTAGTCGTTACGATCGATGGTCCGGATCACCCAACGTACCGTCTCTTCCTTGTAATCCTGGGCTATAATTTCCCCTGGGCTTAAGCCCTCATCTAGATAGAGTCTAATGATGCCATCGAGGATGTCATAAGGCGGAAGACTCTCATCATCCCTTTGGTTGGGCCTCAATTCGGCGGAAGGAGGCTTTTCAATGGTGTTCCAAGGGATAATCTCCTGCTCCCGATTGATATAATAGGCGAGTTGATAAACCAGGGTCTTGTAGCAATCGGCCAAGGGAGCTAATCCTCCGCTCATATCCCCATACAATGTACAATACCCCACCGCAAGTTCGCTTTTGTTGCTATTGGTCAGAACCAAGCCACCAAACTTATTGGAAAGGGCCATGAGCTGATTACCTCGTAGGCGGGCCTGGATATTCTCCTCGGCCACATTCATCTCTGTGCCCAAAAAGAGCTCCCCTAAGGAAGATAAGGTGGCTTCATAGAGCTCTGTGATGGGTAGAATAGCAAAGCGAATCTTTAGGTTCTCCGCCAATGTCTGGGCATCCTCCACACTTCCGGCACTAGAGTAGGGGCCCGGCTGGGTTATACCCCAAACATGCTCAGGTCCCACTGCATCTGCGGCAATACAGGCCGATACAGCGGAATCGAGGCCACCAGAGAGCCCGATAATGATGTTCTCCATGCCGCATTTCCGCATGTAGTCACGTACACCAAGAACCAAGGCTTGATACACTTGCTCTGTTTCATCCCCCGCTTCCAGCTCCATTTGGGGACTGGGCGCTGCCAAATCCACCAGAGCTTCGGCAGTTTGAACGTCTGGTAGCTTCGCCTTCAGATTACCTGTCTTGTCAACGACGAAACTCCCACCAGAGAAGATCAAACCATCATTGGCGCCAACTTGAGAAACTCGAACAATAGGGATCCTGGCAGTCTGAGCCAAATGTCTAACCTCTTTAAGATACCTCTCATCTTCCCCGAGACGAAATGGAACAGCAGCTAGGTTCAAGATCAGATCAGCTCCTGCGGCTTTGAGCTCTGTCGCCCGTTTCTGATCGAGTTCCAGTCCCAGGCTTAGACCAAGGCGATGATCGCCACAGGAAAGTAGACCCAAATCTGTACCTGAATCGAAGTAATACGTCTCATCAAAGCCCCGAAAGCGGCTTAGGACTTGCTTGCGGTAGACCCCAAGGATCATCCCATTTTGCATCAGCACCGCTGCATTATAAAGACGATCATCCTCTGGCCATGGCGTACCTAGTAGGACAGCCTTCTCTGGATAGGTCCTGGTGAAGTCCTGGAGCATATCCAAGTGATCTTGCACACAGGCTAAAAAGTCCTTCCGTTGCAGCAAATCCTGGGGTGGATAGCCTGAGAGGAAGAGTTCTGGAAAAACCACAAGATCGACCCCAGAACTATCCTGCACAGTCTGGCGGAGAAGCTCCAGATTGCCCTTTAGATCTCCCACCTTAGGATTCAGCTGCGCTACACAGATCTGCATGAATCTCACCTCTCCGATTGGGGTGATGGTATCAGAGACACCCTCTCAAATTCTTCCTGGTCGAGGCTGGCAAACTCCCGCCTCAAAAACCAAACAGTAATGGCTGTGGCCGCAATATCCGCGGCAGGGGTGGCAAGAAAGACGCCGTTGAGACCGAAAAAGCGAGGCAAAATGAGTAAGAGTGGAATCAGCAACAAGAGCCGGCGACTTAGTGACAAGAAAGCAGCCTTTTTTGGTTTGCCCAGGGCTTGGAAAAAGTTGGCCCCAACAATTTGTAGTCCAATGATGGGGAATGTCGTCATAAAGATTCGCATGGCCCGTACTCCTAGTTCCATTAATTCCACCTCATGACGGCCAAAGAGAGAGACTAGTGGAACAGGGAAGAAACGTGTGGCCACAAAGCCCGCGGTGGAAAGTATGGTCGCGCCCGTTGCTGCATACCACAGGGTCTGTTTGACTCGTTCGTATTTCTTGGCCCCATAGTTAAAACCCAAGATAGGCTGGGAGCCTTGATTGATGCCAAAGATGGGCATCAGGAATAAAGTATTGACGCTAAAGACAATCCCCATGGCGGAAATGGCCATGTCTCCGCCGTAGTGAGCAAGGCTCTGATTCATCACCAAATTCTGCAGACTTCCAGCTAATTGCATGGCGAAAGGCGCAAAGCCAATGCTGATAATCTGCAGCACCACTGGCCATTTGATACGAAAAATTTGGCTGAAATCGAGACGGAGTTGACTCTTACCCCGAAAGAAAAAGGCCAGAACCCAAACACTTGAAACCAAGTGTGATAGTACAGTGGCAAAAGCTGCACCGGCTACGCCCCAGCCCAGGACATAGATGAAAACGGGATCCAAGACGATGTTCGTTATGGCACCAATGAGCATGGTGGCCATGGCAATCTTGGGGTTCCCCTGGGCTCGGATCATATGGTTGAGACCAAAACTGATAAACTGAAAGATGGTCCCATACAAGATGATGCTTAAGTAGTCGCGAGCATAAGGGAGGATGGCATCACTAGCCCCCATAAGACGCAGCAGTGGCTCGAGGAATGCAATCCCGAGTATGGTCAGAACGGCAGAGGTCAAGACCAAGAGTCCAACTGCATTGCTCATAATCTGTTCAGCGTCTTTTTGCCGATCCTCACCTAGTCGAATCGAGATCAGGGCGGTGGCCCCGAGCCCAATCAGCATGGAGAAAGCCATCTGAACAAGCATCACTGGAAAAGAAACAGTCAGGCCCGCAAGACCTAGGGGCCCAACTCCATTACCTACAAAGATACGATCGACTACATTATAAAGAGCTTGTACCAGCATCCCGACGATGGCTGGTACCGAAAAGCGAATTAATAGAGGCAAGACTTTTTCATTGCCTAGACGCTGTGCACGATCCATTCAACAATCACCTTTTCTACTCAATCTACTACGTACTACTTATCTGGCACGTCCAAGCTCAAGGAGTTTTTGGACTGCGTGAAAAATGCCAGCTTCATCATTACTGAGCGTCACGAAATCTGCTTTTGCCTTGAGGGCCGGGTGGGCATTCCCCATGGCCACAGCAAAGCCAACCTGGCGGAGCATGGCAAGATCATTCTCCCCATCGCCGAAGGCGACCATGTGCTCCAAGGGCAAATCAAGGAGTTCGCTGACGTTCTTCAAGGCCTGTCCCTTATTGGTCTCGACATCTACAATCTCCAGGTAGTGAGGAATGGAACGTTGAGCCGAGACGCTCGGCACCCTCTCCTCTAACCTGCGCTGGACCTTCAAAATCAAATCTTGTTCTCCCATGAAGAGGATTTTGTGGGCTTGTACTCCCTTTAGGTCCCGGACCTGCCCTTGCCAACCAACCATTTTCGCTTCATGGGACGACCAATAATTTTCCTCGCGGATATACCAATCCCAGCTCGAATAGACATTGACGCTTAAGCCAGCCTCTTCGCC
>JAAYOK010000222.1 GCA_012520355.1 Bacillota bacterium
ACCCAGGGTATCCTGCAAGGTACATATGAAACCTTAGCAGAACTCGCCCATCAGCACTTTGGAGGTTCACTCCAGGGCCGCCTGGTTCTCACGGCGGGGCTCGGCGGTATGGGTGGAGCCCAGCCTTTAGCTGTGACCATGAATGGTGGTGTGGCCATTGTGGTTGAAGTTGATTCTGAGCGCATCGAAAAGCGCCTCGCCACGCGCTACTGTCAAGTGTCCACTGACGATCTTGACGAAGCTCTTCGTTTAGCCCGTGAAGCTCAAGAAAAGGGCGAAGCCTTGTCCATCGGACTTTTGGGTAATGCCGCGGACATCTTCCCTGAGTTTGTCAAACGGGGTATTACACCCGATGTTGTTACAGATCAGACCTCAGCCCATGATCCGCTCCATGGCTATATTCCCTTAGGCTATAGCGTGGAGGAAGCGAGCAAGCTTCGCAAGGATGATCCGAAACACTATATCCAGTTAGCCAAAGAATCCATGGGAGCCCATGTCCAGGCCATGCTCGATCTGAAGGAGCGGGGCGCTGTGGTCTTCGATTATGGCAATAACATTCGGCAACAGGCCAAAGATGTAGGTGTGGAGAACGCCTTTGATTTCCCGGGCTTTGTACCTGCCTACATTCGACCCCTTTTCTGTGAGGGCAAAGGTCCTTTCCGTTGGGTGGCCCTATCCGGTGATCCAGCTGATATTCACAAAATCGACGACAGGCTGTGTGAAGAGTTTGCCGAAAACGAACGTCTGGTACGCTGGATTAAGATGGCCAAAGAACAAGTGGCCTTCCAGGGTCTACCGTCCCGGATCTGTTGGCTCGGCTACGGTGAAAGAGCACGTTTCGGTCTTTTGATCAATGAGATGGTGAGAAACGGCGAGTTATCTGCTCCGATTGTGATCGGGCGCGACCATTTAGATGCTGGCTCTGTGGCATCACCCCACAGAGAGACAGAAGGCATGAAAGATGGTAGTGATGCCATTGCAGATTGGCCAATCTTAAACGCCCTGGTCAACGCCTGTGCTGGTGCTAGTTGGGTTTCATTGCACCACGGCGGAGGAGTAGGCATTGGCTATTCCATCCACGCCGGTATGGTCGTGGTGGCAGATGGTACAGATGAGGGAGCCCAGCGTCTAGAGAGGGTTCTAACCTCTGATCCTGGCATGGGTGTGATTCGCCATGTGGATGCAGGCTACGATTTAGCCATCCAGACTGCAGAGGCCAAAGGCATTCGGGTACCCATGCGGGAAAAATAGAGAGGGAGATTTCATGACAGAAAGACAAATTGTCCAATGTGTTCCTAATATAAGCGAAGGACGTCGTCCCGATGTGGTGGAGGCGATTGTGGAACAAGTTCGCCAAACGGAGGGCGTGAAGCTCCTCGATTACTCCTCTGATCATGATCATAATCGGTCGGTCATCACCTATGTGGGTGACTTGGCAAGTGTGCAGGAAGCCAGTTTCCGCCTGACCCAAGAAGCCGTCCGTTTGATCAATATGGAAGAACACCAGGGGGCTCACCCTAGAATTGGTGCTGTTGATGTGATTCCCTTGATCCCCATTGAGGGGATTACAATGAAGGAATGTGTCGAAGGAGC
>JAAYOK010000025.1 GCA_012520355.1 Bacillota bacterium
GCAAAGTGGAATCGGTCATGGGAGCCTATAACCAGACCAATGGTGAACCATGCTGTGCCAGTTTCACTTTACTGCAGGAAATTCTCCGGGATGCTTGGGAATTTGACGGTCACGTGGTTTCCGACTGCGGAGCCATTCACGACATTCATGCCCACCACCAGCTTACGGACACGCCTGCCCAATCCAGTGCCCTAGCCGTAAGCTGCGGCTGTGATCTCAACTGCGGCCGGGTTTACCCCCACCTCATGGAAGGTGTCGCACAGGGACTCATTGAGGAGGAAATCATCAACCAGGCTTTGGCCCGCTTACTGCAAACCAAGTTCCGCCTAGGCATGTTTGATCCTGAAGAGCTGGTACCCCACGCCCAGATTCCCTTTGAGATCGTAGCATCCAAGGAGCACCGGGCTTTAGCTCGGGAGATGGCCAGACAGTCCATGGTTCTTTTGAAAAACGACAACCAGCTGCTACCCTTATCTCGCGATCTCGGCACCGTCGCCGTCATTGGACCCAATGCCAATGCCGACAATGTGCTACTCGGCAACTACTTTGGGACCTCAACCAAGCTGGTCAACGCCTTAGATGGTATTCGCAACAAGGTGGAGCCCACAACAAGGGTTCTTTATGCAGAAGGCTGCAACTTACTATCCACACAGCCCAGCTATTGGGGAAATAGTCCTGCAGCCGGCTTCTCTGAAGCCATGGCCATGGTCGATCGCGCCGATGCAGTCATTTTCTGTGCAGGCATCTCTCCCGCCCTGGAAGGTGAGGAAGGGGAAGCAGCCAACTCCGATGGAGGCGGCGATAAGCTCACCTTGGACCTTCCTGGCATGCAGCAGGCGTTGCTGAAAGAAGTCTGCCAAAGCGGAAAACTCGTCGTACTCGTTGTCTTTAGTGGCAGTCCCTTAAATCTCAATTGGGCTGCGGAGCATGTCCCCGCCATAGTGCAAGCCTGGTATCCAGGGGAAGAAGGGGGCAACGCCCTTGCCGACATACTTTTCGGAGATTATAGTCCTGCCGGACGCCTACCAGTGACGTTTGTGAAATCACTCCAGCAGGTACCAGAGTTTACCGATTATTCCATGGAAGGCCGCACCTATCGTTATCTCAAAGAAGAGCCCCTCTACCCCTTTGGCTATGGACTCAGTTATACCGAGTTTACCTATAGCAACTTGATGCTGCAAGAAGAGGTGGAAATCGGTGCAGAACTCAGGGTATCTGTGGATGTGAAAAACTCTGGTTCCAGGGCTGGTGATGAGGTTGTCCAGCTCTATGTCAAACATCTAGAAACCGAGCTTCCCACACCCAACTTTAGCCTGCAAGGTTTCCAGCGGGTGCACCTTGAGCCTGGGGAGGAAAAAACCGTGAGTTTCACCCTTACCCCCAGACAACTCGCCATCTTCGATGAAAGCGGTGCCTGCTTGGTCAAACCTGGTCCCGTGAAAGTCTTTGTGGGCGGAAGCCAGCCCGATGCCTTAAGTCAACGGCTCACAGGACAAAAACCCCTCGCCTCCACCATCGAGCTTGTGGGCGATACAGTGGAATTACCTCGCTAAACGTAGTGGTGCCAGATCGTCCTCTGGCACCTTTTTTATCCTTCATCACAAACCATCATAGGAGAACCAATCAAAATCTGCCACATTGGAGGATGGTTGCCCATTACTACTGGCATACATGCCCAGATAGGTGCCGACAAACCCCCCCGCACGATCGGTGCTGAGAATACGCCCATCGGCATCGAAATACAAGGGGCTTAAATCCCCAGGATCTGTACCGTAGTAAAAATCAAAGGACTGGTTCAGGGCCAAGATCCGTAAGTAAACACGCTCCGAGGGGGCAGGCTCTAAGGCTCGGATCGTATCCTTCCCCTCGCACCGCTCCACAAGCTTCACGATTCGCCTACCATCTTCTTGGCCAAGGACAAAACGATAGTGGAAATCATCGCTCTGCAAGGCAACCAAGCCTGCCTCTTCATCATCCTTCCCAGGGGAAAACTCCAAAACTGTTGTCACGGTAAAGGAATGATGTTGCTGCCGTCTTCCCAAGAAGGAGGGTGAAACAAGCTCCCCTAAGGACTCCTTACGCAGGTAGAGCCGCAAATAGCCTGGGCGTTCTTGGAGACTATAAAAATCCTCCCTGGGAGTTCGCAAACAGTTCCAGCAGAAATCCAGCTGAGGCTGGTCAAAATCATCCCGGGCAGGCCTTATTGGAACTTTTTTGCGCGGAGGAGGTAACTTCGGCCGGGGATAACTCCACTCCACCTTGCCAGTTTCGGGGCTTACAATGGGCCAGCCATCTTCCCAAATCACAGGGACTAAGAAGGTCTCCCGCCCCAAATTGCGATAATACCCCCCATTGGTCCTCGACGCCAAAAGGACCATCCACCACTCGCCATGTTGGGTTTCCACCAGATCAGCGTGACCGGTATTCACAATGGGGAAATTCCTCCCCAAGTGGCGGTGGGTTAAGATGGGGTTCCTGGGGTTGCCTACATATGGGCCCTCAATCGTCTTGCTCCGGGCTATGGTCACCGCATGTTCGTGCCCCGTACCACCTTCCGCAATCAGTAAGTAATAATAACCATCCTTCTTATAGATGTGAGGCGCTTCCGGCCATACCGCATCGCGCAAAGCGCCTCGCCATAAGGGATAGCTTGGCTCCTCTAAGGCCATTGTCTGTAGGTTCAAGCGCTGCAAGAAAATCTCATAATTGCCGTAATACCGCTCACCTTCTGGGGCAGGCCTGGTACCACAGTAATACGCTTGTCCATCATCATCAAAAAAGAGGGAAGGATCAATCCCCGGTGCATCTAGCCAATAGGGGTCGGACCAAGGTCCCCTTGGATCTTGGGCAGTAACTAAGAAGTTACCACCTTTGCCCACATTGGTTGTGATCAAGAAAAAGATACCCCCATAATAGCGAATGGTGGGGGCAAAAATCCCTTGGGAATGTCCAATACCGGTCAAATCGAGCTGCTCGGGTCGATCCAGGACATGGCCGATCTGCTCCCAATGGACCAAATCTTGACTCTGAAAAATCGGGACGCCGGGGAAATACGAGAATGTAGATGTTACCAAATAGTAATCGTCACCCACCCGGCAGATCGAAGGATCAGGGTAAAAGCCAGACAAGATTGGGTTTTGAAAATAGTCTACCACCACACCAGCTCACCTCCAAATTAGGGACAGGAAAATCTGTGGACTCTTCAGCCCACAGACCAGGTTGGATCATGTGTCTACTCTTCCGGATCGGCCCACCGCTCATTGGGTAAGAGGGGATACCAACCTTTTCGCCTCGAATCCCGATCATAAGGATAAGAGCCAAGTTTGCGGTAGAGTTCTGCATAATGGGCCAGTTTATCTCGATCCAGTGTAACTCCAAGACCGGGACCTTCCGGCACCTTGAGCTTACCATTGACCATCTCCAGTTTCCCACCTACGATGAGATCATCCCGCAGATGATGATAATGGGCATCAATGGCAAAGGACAAATTGGGGAGTACCGCACCTAGATGGAGCATGGTGCTGAGTTGGATCCCCAGTTCACCTGAGGAATGAACAGCCGTGCCTAACTGGAAGGTCTCACAGACAGCGGCCGCCTTGATACAAGCCCGAATACCACCCCAAAACGTTGTGTCCAAGAGGATCACGTCCACAGCAGGGTGGAGAACATTTTGGGCCAGTTGCTCAAAGTTTACCACCACCGTATTGGTGGCCAGGGGAATTGTGGTATTCTCCCTCACTCGTCGCATACCATTGAGACCCCAGGTGGGATCCTCGAGGTAATCATTGGGGAAATCTTCGATCTGACGGGCGAACCAGATGCTTTGTTCCACACTCCAACAGGCATTGGGGTCAATGCGGAAGGAATCCTCCGGAAACGCCTGAGCCAGGGCCTGGTAAGCCTCTAGTTCGTACTTGGGAGGAAAGACACCGGCCTTCAGCTTATGGGTTTGAAAGCCGTACTTTTCCTTCAGCTCCCTAGTATGGTTGATCAACTGTTCCACGGTGCGGACTTCCGGATAAAGACCATCATCACTTTCATAGCGGAAGAAGAGATAGCTGGCAAAGGGAATCTCATCCCGGAGTTTCCCTCCGAGGAATTTGTGCACCGGTAGATCCAGGCTTTGCCCGATGAGATCGAGGCAGGCAAACTCAATGGCTGCCATCAACTGGGTACGGTTATTATACAAGCTCGCTGTAGGATTACAGATCTTAAAACGCAGTCCTTCTAGGTCAAAGGGATCGTGGCCGATCAAGTATGGTTTGAGACCTTGGAACTGGAGTTCAGCACTCTCTCCGCCTCCCCCCATTTCGCCCAAACCTATGAGCCCTTCATCGGTGACCACTTCAACAATGGTGCGAACAAAGCGCCCCCAGTGTTCACCATTGCTATGGCGTAGCGGCGCTTCTAAGGGTACAGAGACGGTTGTTGCCTTTAGATCTACAATTTTCACCGAGACCCCACCTTTTTACGAATCTGCAAAATACTCGGGAAATTCCGAGGTCAACCCATCCTTCTCCACGATGACCAAACGCAAATGTTCCCCCATCAAACCTTCGCATCCTTGGGCATCCCCCTTTTTCAAGGCCTCAAAGATGGCTTGATGTTGGCTGAGAATCTTATCCCAATGAAAGTCATGGGACAGGCGGAGCACCCTGACCCTCAGGAAATCATAATTGAGTTGCTGAATCATGTTCCAGGTTCGTTCCTTACCGCAGGCCCGAAAAATCATACCATGAAAGGCATCATCCAAGGCTAGCATCTGCAGGTAATTCTTGTTACGGTAGCTAATTTCTTGCGAGGCCAAATTACTCTCGAGCTGAAAGATGTCGTCTTTACTCAACCTCCCGGCGGCCTCGAGAATCACGGCCTTTTCTAGAAGTTCCCGGACGAAACGCCCCTCTTCAAGGCCCTTCAGATCGATTAAGGATACATAGGTGCCCCTCTGGGGATAAATGTCTACAAGTCCGTCCTGCAACAAATGCACAAAAACCTCACGAACAGGGGTGCGGCTCACCTGGAACTCGTCAGAGATTTCTTGTTCCGACATTTTCGTACCTGGTTTTAGCTCTAGGTGAAGGATATTCGTACGGAGCGTCTCGTATACATAATCACGTGCGGACCCTCGTCCTTTGTGATTTTGTCTCCCTGTCATGTCTATGATTGGAATCGCCCCCAAGCTAATACTACCATGGTAGTATACTGTAATAATATCCAACAATCTTTATAAAGTCAACAATCTTTTAACGCAATAGGGCTACCTTAGACCCCAGAATAGGCGTTGAATCCCCCGTCTACAACTACCACTGTGCCTGTGACAAAGCGGCTCGCACCGGAGACCAGCCAGAGCAGGGCACCAACCAAGTCTCTCGCTTCACCGAAACGACCCATGGGGGTGTGATCGATGATCTTCTGCCCCCGCTCCGTCAAAGTGCCATCGGGTCTGATTAAAAGATCATGATTTTGCTCAGCGAGGAAGAATCCTGGGGCAAGTGCGTTGACCCGAATCCGGCTGGAAAATTCCTGGGCCATGTAGACTGCTAACCATTCGGTGAAATTGTTGATGGCTGCTTTGGCCCCAGCATAGGCCACCACCCTGGTCATGGGATGAAACGAAGCCGCGGAAGAAATATTCACAATACTCCCTTCCCCCTTCTGAACCAAGAGTTCCCCAAAGACCTTAGCAGGCAAGAGGGAACCGAGAAAGTTTAAGTCAAAGACTCCTCGCACCCCGGCGGTGTCCAGGTCAAAGAAGGTCCGCTCCTGACTCGTAGTCGCCTCGGGCCTATTTCCACCAGCCCCATTCACCAGAATATCTAAACCACCAAACTGCTTGAGAATCTCCTCCCGGGCCACTTCCAGCCCATCTTCATCCAACACATCACAGGCCAGAGGAAGAGCCACGCCCCCTTCTGCCCGTATCTCTCGGACGACACGTTCCACACCCTGCAGACGTCTTGCCATCACCACAACATTTGCTCCTGCTCTGCCCAGGGCCCGAGCCATTTCACCGCATAACACGCCGCTACCACCCGTCACCAGCGCCGTCTTTCCCGCAAGATCAAATAGTTCCCAGGTATTGTTAGCCATTACTTACACGCTTCCTTTCTGTCTTGGAATTGAAACCAGGAAAAATCAAATTGGGAGCCTGGGAGGAAGATGAAGCGTACCCGAACTTTACCCTGAACTGGCTCCAAGGCAAAGACCTCTTCGTAATAAACCGAGCTACCCACAAACTCCAACTCCCTCCGTATTTCACCCTGGTCCGCCTGCAAACTGAGGAGGAGCATGGTCCCCTCAAGGGGGGTGCGACCACAAATACGAACTTGGTCCACCCCATTTGGGCCAAAATCAAGCTCCCCAAAGTCAAGGGTGACATTATTGCCAATCTCCTCCACCCGAGTATCCCGAACCACATAGTGATCGCCGTAGATTTGCTCATGATCCGCGGCCAAGATCCGCTGGCGCGCCCGACTCTTACGAGAGCAGCTGAAACCCTTGATATGCATTTTGTCCCAGGTCACAAACCACAGGTTGCAAATTCCCGTCAGCTCTTTAGCCAGGTGATAGGTGGCAGCCTGGTAGACATTCCACTTCGATTCCTTCTGATAGACCGTATCGGCCAGTAAAATGCTTCCCTTGTCCCCTGGTTTCCCCTGCCAAATTTGGAGCCGGTAGGGGTCGCTAGTCAAGGCAAAAAAGTCAATTGTAATTGTGTCTGAGCTATCGGAACCAAAGTCAAGTTCGGCAAAGCCAACCTGGGTCTCTTGGCCCCGTGCGGTAGCGACGCCCCGCTCATTGCCACTGGTCACCTCACCAACCTTATCGTCATAAAGACCAGCTGAGACAAAATCATAGGGATCCTTGTAGAGTTTGCCTAAACCCCGGATCTCAAACTCCAACTCCGAGAAAAGTCGCACTTGATCGGTGCCATTTTTACTCAGGCAGCGCAGGCGGAAATGCCCATCTCCCCTAGCCTGAAGGCGTACCCTATCGCCTTCCCCAACAACGGTGGCCAGTTTTGATTCGATCCCACCGGCTGTGACCACTCGCCAGATCAGATCCTGGTAGGAGGTGTTTTCCGGGTGGAGCTTCGCTTGCACCTCAACCTCTGGCCGCTCAGGAGTGAGGAGACGCTCCTCCGGGGCCAGAAGCTCAATCTTGCGGAGAGGAATCTCGCCTAGTTGACCTGTAAGGCAGGGCCCTGCCGCATTTTCCATCTCTGCTGAAACGCCCTCTAGGCATGTTCCCTGGGGAGGTAACGCTAGATAGGTTGCTACCTCGGTGGGAAGCCCTGGAGAGGAGACCTCCACCTTGATCGTGCCAGGCGTGAGGGTGGATGCGATTATCGCCAAGAGCTTGCCGCTGAATAACCTGCGGCTCATTCCCTTGTATCCATCGTAGTCTGTGCTATCCCCATTATCAAGTCCGACTAAACGACCGGCACCACTCACCTTGACATGGACCCGATTCGTGGCATTCTCCACCGGATTTCCCCCTTGATCCTCCATGGAAATCTGGAGGAAAACCAGATCCTTCCCTGAGGCGAAGATACTGTTCTGGCTCGCCTGGAGGCGTATCCGGGCAGCATCTCCAAAGGAACGCCTCGTACAGCTGGCGATGACTTCACCGGCTTCGTTATAGGCCAGGGCCCTCAGTTCCCCAGGTTCATAAGGAAGCTGCCAACTTGCTGTATAAAGATACTTGGGGCTGCGCAAATCACGGCGGCCAATTTCCTTGCCATTCAGCTCGAGGCTGACCAGAGGGGCGTTGGAAGCAATACGTACATCAATCTTTTGCCCCAGGTTAAAGTCCCAATAGGGAAAGAGATGGATCATGGGCTCTTCCTTATAGTCGGTCCAAGCTGCTTGAAAGATATAGTAGGAGTCCTTGGGAAACATGGCGGTGTCGAGCTGACCAAAGTAGGAGTTTTTCGTGTGATACGGCGTTGGCTCCCCCAGATAATCAAAGCCAGTCCAGATAAATTGCCCTAGGGAAAAGGGGGTCGTCTGCTCCACCTCAAGGCAGTCTTCTGCACTAGCTGCTCCCCAGCTTACAGGGGAATTTCCCAGGGCCGAACATTGCTGATCATCATCGGCTAGAATGGGCTTTTCCAAGGGAAAATGGTAGATCCCCCTACTTTGCACGACGGCACAGGTCTCGCTCCCATAGATTACCCAATGGGAATACTCCTGGTGATGCTCTCCATAGAACTTGGCGCCATAGTTGTATCCCACAACGTCGAGGAGTTCTGCGCAGCGCCTCGTCTTTTCCCAAGGCAGATAGTTCGAGCCAAAGGTCGTTACTCCATTGCTGTTGGGATCATCCTTTCGCACCAGGTCCACAAGGAGTTGTGTGAGCTCCACCCCACGCTCGCCAAGATGGGTATCGAAGACTTCATTTCCAATACTCCACATGAGCAAACTGGGATGATTGCGATCCCGCCTGACCCAGCGGGCCACATCTCCTGGGGCCCAGGCTGGAAAGAAGCGGGCGTAGTCATAGGGGTTTTTGGCACGTTCCCACATATCAAAGACTTCCGAGATGACGAAAAAACCCAGCTCATCGGCGAGCTCCATGAGTGCCTTGGCAGGTACATTATGGGCGGTGCGAATCGCGTTCACTCCCATTTCCCGGAGGAGCTTCAAGCGCTGGGCCAGAGCATGTCGGTTGAAGGCCGAACCGAGGGCACCTAAATCATGATGTTCGCAGACACCCTGTAACTTCAGGGGCTGACCATTGACCCTCAAGCCTGCATCGGGATGAAAAACGATATCGCGAAAACCGATCTGCTGGGTGACAGAATCGAGGGGCTCCCCTTGGTCTCCCTCTAAAAGAGTGACCAATTGATAGAGGGAAGGGCTCTTGGGGCTCCAAAGCTCCACATGGTCCAGCTTCAAGCTCTGAAGATTGATCTGGACGCCAGCTTGGGTGGTAGCTTGAGGATCTAAACAACAACTGGAGCGGGCGAGAACATCTCCGTCCCTGGAGATGATCTGGGTCAAATGTACAGGTTTTCCCGAACCTAATACTACTTCACTGGCCACCTCTACCTCCCCCGTCTTCTTTGTGGAGACGTAGATACCGTCTGTGACAAGATAATCTTTTTCCCGGGTTTTCAGCCAAACATCACGATAGATACCGGCCCCAGAGTACCATCGACTATTGGGAGCTTGATGGACCACCTTCACTAGGATTTCATTCGTACCCTCCCTAAGGGCCTCTGTGATCTCAAACTCAAAGGAGGTATAGCCATTTTTGTGATCTCCGATCCATGTGTCATTGACATACAAAGAACAATCCATATACACTCCCTCAAAATAGAGGAAGACATGGGCCGCCTTAGTACAATCTAAGTATCTGCGGTACCAGCCAATGCTGGTTTCATACAGGTTTGTCGTATCGTAAATCAGCCAATCATGGGGCAAATCCACTGGTACAAATGTGAGCTGAGCTTGGTCAACCACTTCGAGACCACTTTTAGCAAACGTCCACCCATCATTCAGTAATCTGGTTTGCGTCACAGGCGAGCCTCCTCCTAAGTGTGGAACAGTACGGCCGTTATTTCCTTTCAGTTAACTTTGCACGGATAACGTAAAATAAGAATTGACTTCCGCTTAAGCCTATTATATCATCAAAGTATACTACCATGGTAGTATAAAGAACGTGGAGGGACGAAATCATGGAAAAGACATGGGCTGAACGGCGCCGGTCGCTAAGGAACTACTTGCGTCAATACTGGAGTCTGTATGCGATGCTCGCGCTTCCCCTTACTTTTTTTGTCATCTTCCGCTATATTCCCATGACCTATATCCAGGTTGCCTTTAAACGCTATAGTATCATCCAGAGCCCCTGGGAAATGCCCTGGGCGGCCAACAATGGGTTTCAGTATTTCATTCGAGCCTTTCAGAATCAGGACTTCATTTATGCTGTAAGAAACACCCTGTTGTTGAATTTCTTTGACCTCATCGTCGGTTTTCCAGCCCCTATCATTTTAGCCCTTCTCCTAAACGAGCTGGCCTTTCCTAGATTTAAACGCGTCACCCAATCCGTGGCCTATATGCCCCACTTTCTTTCGTGGATCATTATTGCCGGAATGGCCAAGCAGCTTTTTGCACCAACCAATGGTCTGATCAATATCGCCCTGACCCGCATGGGCTTTGACTCCATACCCTTTCTCAATAGTCCAACCCACTGGGTTGGCACCTACTTGCTACTAGGCGTCTGGCGTAATATGGGGTGGAACACCATCATCTACCTGGCTGCCTTAACTGGCATCAATCCCGAGCTTTACGAAGCGTCTGCCATTGATGGGGCTAGCCGCTGGCAAAATATCCGCTATATCACCTTACCAAGTCTCCGTCCCACCATTGTTACCTTACTCATTCTTAGTCTGGGGCAGATTCTCAGCAGTGAATTTGACCGGCCCTTTGCCTTGAGCAATCCCCTGGTCAATAGTGTTTCCAACGTGATTTCCATCTTTGTTTATCAGTATGGAATCCGCGGACTGCAGTTCTCCCTGACCACGGCGGTAGGACTCTTCCAATCGGTCATCTGTGTAATTTTCCTCTTTGGAGCGAATGCTCTTGCCAAGAAATTTGGCGATCGGGGAATCTGGTAGCCCCAGTGACTAGATGAAGAAAGGAGCAAAGCCATGATCAAGACGAAACGGAGCCGTATATCCGACTATATCATTGCTTTCATTTGTATTTTGATCATCATTGTTTGCTTGGTGCCCATGCTGAACATTTTGGCCCGTTCACTCAGTAGTTCCGAGGCACTGATTCGCAATGAGGTCATGCTCTGGCCTAAGGGTTGGAATCTGAATGCCTATAAACTGGTTCTTTCTGATAGCAAGTATACTTGGTCTTTAGGCTGGACGGCCATCCTCACTGTGATTTGTACCTTTGTGTCCATGACCTTAACCACACTTTGCGCCTATCCCCTAACCTATACCAAGTTGAAAGGGAGACGTTTCTTTAACGCCCTCATCCTCTTTACCATGTATTTTAGTGCCGGGACCATTCCCCACTACTTGCTCTATAAAGACCTAGGTATCTTGAACCACCCCTTAGTCTTGATTATTCCTAATAGCATCAGTGTGTTTTATATGATCATCATGCGTTCCTTTTTCTACTCGATTCCAGAGAGTCTCCGGGAATCCGCGGAGATTGACGGGGCAGGACCTTTCCGAATCTTGGTCTCCATCTATTTGCCCCTCTCGAAACCAGTCATCGCCACCCTCTCACTCTTTTATGCCGTGGGACGTTGGAATGGTTTTTCCGATGCCTTAATGTATATGAACAACCGCACCTATCATCCGATTCAGCTCCTCCTATATAACATACTTAACTCGATTACAGCTATTGAAGTGGCTACCCAAGAGGGTTTTGCCAGTCTACCAGGTCTTTCCGATACTTTACAGGCCGCGACCGTGATGTTTGCCACGGTTCCTATCCTTCTTGTCTACCCCTGGCTCCAAAAATACTTTATTTCCGGAGCTACCCTAGGGGCTCTGAAGGACTAAGCTCACTTTGGTTTTGTTCACCTTTCACCTGGATTCAACCAGTCGGTGCAAGAAGGACTAGCTTTGACCGGGGAAAAGGTGCTGGAAAACAAATAAAAACAGAGAGGAACGATATGCATGCAAAGAAAGCGTTTGGTTGTACTGGGCTTGGCTTTAGTCTTGCTAATGGCTCTTGCTTCTCTGGCTGTGGCAGCAGAACTTGTTGACGGACGTTTTACCACAACCCGGAAGATCACGGTTGAAATTTACGATCGTAGTAATCCTGGTGGTAGTACCCCTGAAGACAACTTCTGGACCGATTTTATCAAGGAAGGTATGTTAAGGGATCACAATGTGGAAGTCGAATTTGTTGCAGTACCACGCTGGACAGAGGACCAAGTGATCAACAACTTGTTGGCCGCGGGCGATGCTCCAGACATTGCTGTAACCTATAGCTATCCGACGATTCAAACCTATGCTAATATGGGTGGCGTTGTGGATCTGAACCCCTATCTCAGCGAGTATAAAGATCTCCTACCCCACCTATGGGATCTCTTAGGCGACAGTAATCTCTATTGGAACCAAGATCCCGATACAGGTTCCATCTGGGCCATCGAGGCCGTTCTCTTCCAAAATAAGAGGATCAACACCTTTGTGCGGGAAGACTGGCTCAATAAGCTCGGTCTCGACAAGCCAACGACACTTGAAGAGTTCGAAGCGATGCTCCGTGCCTTTAGAGATAATGCCGAGCTCTTACTTGGAGCCGATGCGGACAAGATGGTACCCTACTCCACCAGCTTTGATATTGGCTGGAGAAATGACCACCTCTTCGCTTCGTATGTCCCTGAGGAACTCTCGGATCGGGAAATGTTTGCCTTTGGTTTTGATGACAGACGTTTGCTCTATCCCAACTATAAAGAAGGTGTACGTAAACTTAATGAATGGTACAATGAAGGTCTCGTGTGGAAAGACTTTGCCCTGTATGGCGCAGGGGATACCACCGAAGACAATATGATGAAGGCTGGTTATGTTGGAGCCTTTATGCATAACTGGGACTATCCATACCGTGATGGTCAAGAGGGAATCCATGCGAATCTCCAGCGGCTTGTGGGAGAAGAGGCAGCCTATATTGCGGTGGAACCCTTCCAAAATGATGCAGGAATCTATCGCAAGTTCCTCAGTGCTCCTATTGATCGGAAAGTGTTCTTCCCTTCCACCAATAAAGAGCCCCTGGCCTCCCTACTTTATCTAAACTGGCTGGCCAATTTCGAGAATCGCCGTTTCCTCCAAATCGGTGAAGAAGGCGTCCATCATGCGATTACTGAAGATGGTGCTATCCAAGCCCTACCAGTTGTCGGTGAAAAGATCATGAACTCGCCACTAAACATTGACTACACTATCGTTATCAATGGTTTGGACCTAGGCGATCCAGTATTGACCTCCAAGAGCATTGCTCTGAACTATGCTGGCGTTGCTGCTCGGTTCATTGAAGCCGCTTATGTGATCACCGATCACCAAGCTCGTTATGGCAAGAATTTCCAAGTTGGCGAAATCATGGCTGAGGAAGGTATGGGTACTGTGCTCAGCGAGAAACGGAACGCCCTCCTAGCCCAGGCTGTTGTAGCTAAACCAGGTGAGTTCGATGCTGTTTGGGATCGTGGTTTCACCGATTACCTCCGCTCCGGCGGCCAGGCGATTATTGATGAGCGTGCCAAGAAATACGACGCAAGGTACTAAGAAGGTACGCTGTACTGTAGATGCGTTGTGGATGAGTTTTGGATAAGTTTTTGATGCAGTAGATGCAAAGGAAAAGGGTCACCAAGGTGGTGACCCTTTTTTATTGTTCTTATGCTGTTCTAGTTTGGCAGGGCGGAGTGGGTCTAGAGTTCTCGCCTGAAGGGAGTCGCCGGCAAGCCCGCGGAGTTATAGAGATTGGCTTGCTCCGGATTGTCCTCCCAGGCGTAACAAACAGCCACGGGACCTTGAACTTCCTTACTCCAAAGGCGCACTGTGTTTCTTCCATGCTTAGCTTGAGCCGGATAAAGCGTACCATCACTTCCTACCAACGTGAAGCCTTGGAGGGAGTCTCCCCTTACCTCTAAACAAGTTCCCACATGGTTAAAGGTGACCACCACTTCATCGTCTTCCACTACAATTGTATCCACGCTTGGCCCTTGGGCTAAGACGGGCTCAGCAAAGACCATATTTTGCGCGGCGAGGGACAGCCTCTTTCCAATCTCCTTCTTGTTTTGTGGATGGAGATCATTCCCTTCACCGAGATCAATGGTGACAACCATGCCCGTGTGTGGAAGCATTAGGGCCTCTTCTTGGGCATCCCGGGTCTTGGCCCACATAAAGCCCTGTATCCCCTGTTCGGAGGGGTCAAAGTTAGGAAGCTGGACAAAGAGGAAGGGTAGGTCTGGTTCCTGGAAGAGATCACGCCAGTTTTGGATCATCTCCCTAAAGAGCTTGCCATAGCGTTCCGGAGCCCCTGTATTGGATTCCCCTTGATACCATAAGACGCCCTGGAAGGTAAACCTGGCTAGGGGTACAAGCATGGCGTTATACACTCCGCAGGGTTTGTATTGAAAGAAGGTTGATAGAGGCAAGACAGGCATCGTGGCCCCGACTTTGTACTTCCATTCCCCTTTTAGATCCACGTACTCCTCGCCAAATTCCAGGCAGTAGTCTTTGCCAGTGACAAAGCCACCAACCTCCCGATTACTGATCACCCGAATGGCCAGGGTATTCAAACCTTCCCGCAGCAAACCTTCGGGTATGGAATATTTGCGCGGTGGGTACTTGTAGTCCGTATTTCCTACCAGTGTTCCGTTGAGGTAGGTGTAATCTCCATCAATAATGGCTCCTAGACGCAGTAATGCCTTCTTGCCCTCCAGAGTTTGAGGAAGCTCGAAGGTCTTGCGGAACCAAACGGATCCATGGATTGTTTCAAGCTCAGTCCCTCGCCAAGAAGCAGGTACGATGAAGGAGTCCCATTCGGAATCGTTGTAAGCAGGTTCGCTCCAATGCATCCTGTCTGCTTTGAGCCCTAAATCCTTCTGTTTAAGCTCTTTGTACCAACTGTAGAGACGTTTTGTATCAGCGTTTTGCGTGTTTTCAACGAAGGCATCATCTTTACACTGGGTCAAAATCTCCTCATAGCCCCCCAAATGCCGAATCACTTCTTCACTCATCCAGGCCTCCACGGGAGTCCCTCCCACCGCGATCAAGACCAAGCCCACCGGTACTCCATACTTTTTGTGATGCTCTTGGGCAAAGAAATAGCCCACGGCGCTAAAATCCTTGACTGTCTGGGGGTTCACGCTCTGCCAGGAGCCCTTAGGCAATTCCATACTCGGTCCATGGAAGTTATAGGTGATGGGGACCTGGAACTGGCGAATCCAAGAATTTTCTGCTTGTCGCACCTCATCTTCATAGAGATCCAATGTCCGACTGATGGGAAGTTCCATATTGGATTGGCCTCCTAGAAGCCACACATCTCCAATCAGGACGTCTTTGATGACAAGTTCGTCTGGGCCCGAAATAGAAAGCTCATAAGGGCCACCGGCGGCATGGGGAGGTAAGGTCACTTCCCAGAATCCTGTTGGATCAACAGAGGTGGTGTAGGTTCTTGCTTGAAAGGTAAGGGAGAGAGGTTCACCTGGCGAGCCTGAACCCCAGAGCCTGATGGGCTTATCCCTTTGCAGCACCATACCATCCTGAAAAATCTCTGAGGGGACAGGCCCCCGCGCAATTTGCCGATTTTCGTTAAGTTGTGTGAGGGCCTGTCCCTCCATTTTCTTGTCCATGTGACTCCTCCCCTACAAGTATTTCTTCTATCAACTTCTGCACCATTCCGGCGGATCCTGTATCTCCCAAATGAATTAATTACTCCCTTACGTAGGGTATAGTCGGCTCCCTGGCGAATTTCAAGGGATGACAAAGTGAAAGAGCTGGAAATGCAGGGTCTTGTTTCAACGTAGCTCCAGTTATTTTCCATCATCGTACGGGAGGTTATGGCTATTCTCTACATTACCGATCTAGACGGAACACTACTTGACGAAGAGGCGAGGGTCAGCGCCGAAACCCGTGCAATCCTTAACGATCTCATGGGGCATGGACTCCCTTTCACCGTCGCCACAGCTCGTACCCATCTATCTGCTTTACCCATTCTACGTGGTCTTAACCTAACACTACCTTTGGTGCTCCTCAATGGATGTATGCTGTATTGTCCGCAAAAAGAAGAAGTCATGGAATACACCCCCTTTTCTCAAGGGGCCACCCACGCCCTGGTGGCAGCAGAGGTTTTGGCAGAGCTGACAGGTCTGCTCCTCACAATTCGAAACGGTACCCTTGAGCTCCATTGCGGAGATAACCAGGAGAAGGCCTTTCACAAACTGCAAGACGGGTTGTGCCCTGTCACGACCAAGACAGCCAAGAATCTGGGCCAGGAAGAGCTCCTCTTCGCCATGTATACGGATAGCCACCCAGAAAAGCTACAACGAATCTATGATCGCCTCCGCCCCCGCGCTGATCTAACCCTAGATTTCTATCGAGATAGATATGAAGAAGGCCGATGGTATCTTGAACTTTTCAGCGCTACCGCCTCGAAAAAAACCGGAGTCCTGCGCTTAAAGGAGCTCTGCGGTGCGAAAAGACTGGTCTGTTTTGGCGATGCCCTAAACGATCTGCCCATGTTTGAAGCCTGTGACGAAAGCTATGCAGTGGAAAACGCCCACGACGAAGTGAAAAGGAAGGCCCTTGCTTCCATTGGCAAGAACACCAAATCAGGTGTTGCTCATTTTATCCGAGCACACTTTCTCAAGTGTAACATCTAAAGGAGGACGCCTATGCAAAAGATCCTATTCGTTGCCCATTGTCTCTTAAACACAGCCTCTAAAGTCGCGAGAGAACCAAGGGAGGGGGCCAGGCAAGAGGAAGAACTACGAATCGCAGTTCTCAAAAAGGCCATCGACCAAGGTGTGCAACTGGTCCAACTTCCCTGTCCTGAGTTTACACTCTATGGAGCCTGTCGCTGGGGCCATGTTCGCGAACAGTTTGACAACACCTTCTTTCGAACCCATTCTCGCAACATTCTAGAGCCCATCATCCGTGAGATCCAAGAATACCTTGCCCATCCCAGACGTTTTGAGGTGTTGGGGATTGTAGGTATCGATGGTAGCCCGAGCTGCGGAGTCTCCTACACCTGTCGCGGCGCATGGGGAGGCGAGCTTAGTCGACGAGATGACCTACAAGAAGTCATCTCCACGGTGCAGCGCGCCGAAGGATCTGGAGTTTTTATGGAAGTATTAAACGAACTTCTCCATGAAGCCAACATCGAACTACCCCTGGTAGGCCTCTTTGCCCCCGAGCGGGAACGAGTCTTATCGCTCCTGGACTTTTCTTAAGTTGAATAATAACCACCCACGGAACATGGCAACGGTCATGTTCCTTTTTTGTCCAGGTATAAGATTTTCCAATACCCCGAGCTGAAGTATTGGAAAACCGTATTGGATGAAAGACCAGGCTTGTTGTAAGATGGATACAGCTTGACTCTGCCAAAAAATTCACGCATGGAGCAGGGATTATAGTTTCCTTCACAAACATCGAGGGGCCTGGAACGCTAGAAGGGAGAACTCTCTTTGGCTAAAATCGAGTTTCAACATGTGTATAAATCCTTTGGTAGTACCAAGGTTGTGGAAGATCTCAATCTTACCTTAGAGGATGGGAAGTTCAATGTACTCGTAGGTCCTTCTGGTTGCGGGAAAACAACTCTCCTCCGCATGATCGCTGGCATCGGACCTGCTACCAGTGGACAGATACTCCTCGATGGCCAGGATATTTCCAACATACCTCCAGGCAAAAGGGGCGTGGCCATGGTTTTTCAAAGCTATGCCATCTACCCCATGATGACGGTGCGCCAGAACATCGAGTTCGGTTTAAAGAACAACCGTGTTCCCAAAGCAGAACGAGAGCGGAGAATTTCCGAGGTGGCCAAAGTGGTTGGACTTGAGCCTTACTTAGAGCGCAAACCCTCCCAGCTTTCTGGAGGCCAGAGGCAGAGAGTTGCCCTAGCTCGAGCCATGGTTAAGGAACCCAAGGTTTTTTTAATGGATGAACCCCTGTCCAACCTCGATGCCAAATTGAGAGCAGCTATGCGGAGTGAACTCGTACAGCTCCACAAACAGCTACAAACGACCTTTGTCTATGTCACCCACGACCAAGTGGAAGCCATGGCTATGGGTGATTGCATCATTTTGATGGATCAAGGCAAAGTCATGCAACAAGCGGACCCCGAGACCATCTATGGAGATCCAGATAATATTTTCGCCGCCCAATTCATTGGGACTCCTCCCACAAACATTTTGACCATGGGATCCGAGGGCTTCAAACTGGGCTTCCGACCCGAAGCAGTTAGCCTAAGTGGGAGCCCCCTGCCTAACAAGATCTTCACCCGGCGAGCTGTGATCACGACCAGAGAGATGTTAGGAGCAGAGACCCTTTACAAGCTCCATTTAGAGGATGGCCAAGAAGTCATGGCGCGCCTTGGCGACTCTTCTCTGGCAGTAGGTGATGTTCTCCAGCTTCAAGTGGAGGAAGAAAGTATCTATTTCTTCGATGCCAAGGGCGATCGGGTACGTAAAGACGTAGCTCAAGACTATCTCGCACTGTTAGAAAGGGTGCAAAGGAGCAATGAAAGCTAGACGAAGGCTACAAGACGAAGGTTATGCCGGACCGCGCTGGGTTCCTTATCTGATGGTGGCTCCTGCCATGGCTTTCCTTTTGGTCTTTACGTTCTATCCCTTAGCCAATCTCGTTTACTTAAGCTTCTTTCGCTATAATCTCATCTCCGACAAGGTTTTTATCGGATTAACCAATTATCGTAATCTACTCTTCGTCAAGAAAGACTTTCTCCAAGCCTTGGAAAACACGGTGGTTTACAGCTTTGCCGTTGTCTTTTTCACCATTTTACTTGCCATCCTCTTTGCCCTCTGGCTCGAGAAGGATTCCTGGTTCAATCGTTTTGTCCAGAAGAGTATGTTTACACCCTACTTAATTGCCATGGTTTCCACAGCCTATATTTGGTCCTGGATCTTTGATGTTGATGCTGGCCTCTTAAATGCAGCTTTAAACTTTTTCAAGCTAACGCCTTTACGTTGGCTCAATGATTCATCTCTGGCGATTTGGTGCATTGTCATTGTCTCTGTTTGGAAAAGCCTAGGCTATTACCTGTTGATTGTACTGGCTTCCTTAAAGTCTATTCCACGGGAAATCATGGAGGCGGCAGAACTCGATAACACGCCGTGGCTCCGTAAGTTTATCCGAATCATTTTACCCATGATTTCTCCGCAAATCTTCTTCCTCTTAATCACGATTACCATTAGTTCCTTTAAGGTGTTTGATTCGGTACAGGTTATGACCACTGGAGGACCTGGCAATGCCACCGATGTCTTGGTGACCTATGTGCACCGCTATGCCTTCCAAATGAACATGCGGGTTGGGTATGCCTCAGCGGCCGGAAGTATTCTACTGGGTATTTTAATGATTCTCACGGTTTTCTACTTTAGGTTTCTCGGGCGCAAAGTACACTACCAATAGGGGAGGGAAATGAATGGGGAGTAAGTGTGCCGAACTTGACGTGAAACGAGACGTAAAGCAAGATGTGAAGCGAAATGTAGCAGCGGGGATTTCCTTTGTCTTCAAGCTGTTTATGCTTGTGCTGTTTCTCTTCCCTTTCTATTGGCTGATCATAACCGCCTTTAAAACCTATGGTGAGTCGATCCTATTCCCCCCCACTCTGATTCCCCGCACCTTTACGCTTGGCGCGTTTGAAGAGGTGTTTTCCCGCCTGAATCTCTGGAACTATCTAAAGAACAGTCTCATCGTTACCTTTTCCGTGATCATCATTCAAACCTTGGTAGGAGTACCGGCTGCCTACGCCCTGGCCCGTTATTCCTTTAGGGGGAAGGGATTCATCTTGGCCCTGGTTATGGCCGCCTTCATGGTCCCAACCCAGATTACCTTTATTACAGTCTACATCATGATGTCCAAGCTACGTTGGCTAAACACACTCTTACCGCAAATTGTGCCTTTTGGTGCAAGCGCTTATGGGATTTTTCTACTCCGTCAAGCCTTTATGCAGGTTCCAGCGGATATTATTGAAGCCGCTCGCCTCGATAATGCCAGCGAGCTGAAAATCATGACCCGCATTATGTTGCCTGCAGCTCGCTCCAGCCTGATGACAGTCAGCCTCTTTAGTTTTGTTGGTTCCTGGAACTCTTACTTTTGGCCCTTGGTGATGAGTAACTCCGAGAAGGTTCGTCCCCTCACTTTGGCCATTGAACGGCTCAAGGATCAAGATGCCGGGATTAACTGGCCCGTGATCATGGCGGGCAATATGATCATGGTCTTGCCAGTCTTAGTCATCTTCCTTTTCCTGAGTAACAAGATCATTTCCTCCGTGGGTTACCGGGGGATTAAGTGACTTTGAAACCACGCCCTTCGGGTGTGAGATAAATGAAAAAAGGAGAGTTTGCATGAAAAAACTATTGGTTGTCTTACTCATGGGTGCCTTCCTCTTAGGATCGGCGCAAGGTCTCGTCTTTGCCGAGGCCGTAGGTGTTACAGAGCCAGTCACAATTACGTTTTGGCACGCCCGAGGTTCTAGCGTTGACGCTGAATGGTTGGAAAAGTCGATTAACGAGTTCAACGCCACCAATAATCTGGGAATTACCGTAGAAGGTGTTTATCAAGGCTACTTTAGTGATGTACAATCCAAAACCCTAGCGGCTATTGCTGCTGGCGATCCCCCAATCTTGGCCGAAATCTCCTGTACTGCCATTCCCCTCTTGGCAACCCAGGATCTCTTGGTCGATCTGAGCCCTTATGTCCAGCGCGATGGTTTTGAGCTGAGTAACATTGTGGAAGCTGTTTCTGATTACATGTACTATAACGGACAGATCGTGACGATGCCTTATACTAGGGGCACAGCTATTATGTACTATAATAAAGATATGTATGCTGAAGTAGGACTCGATCGGGCCCCCGCTACATTGGAGGAGCTCAATCACTATGCTAAGTTAATCTATGAAAACTCAAATGGTGCCGTTAAGGGTGTGGGCTATACCATCGAAGCCAACTACTATCAACATTACCTTGTTCAATCATTAAACGGTGTCGGTATCCTGGATGCAGACGGAAATGGTGCTTCTTGTCTAGAAGACGGTTCTTTGCTCCGTTTCTTATCCGACTGGTATGAGTGGACTGAAGAGGGTTGGTGTGCAATTCCAGCTTTGTCTTCCGCTAGTTCCGTTGTACAAGAGAACTTCAATAATGGGTCTTTGGCTGCCTTTGTTTCCAGCTCCAATCGGGCTACAACGATCTTAAACAATGCTAAAGCCAATGGGATTGATTTGGGAATGTCCTATACAGTGGGTTATGGTGGCTACTCTGCACCCATCGGTGGAGGATCGCTGGGAATCATTAGCAGAGACAACAGTGATTTGGAGATTGCTGCTGCTTGGGAGTTTATCAAGTTCTTGATGACCGATGCGCAAGTGGCCGGCAATCATGTGGCAACTGGTGTACTGCCTGTGACCTATAGTTCCATTGAGACCGATGTGATTCAAGAGTGCTGGGCAGAAAATGAAGGTTACAGAATTTCTTACCAACAGCTGGATTTCGCCTCTGAAATTGCCTTCTCGCCCCACGTTTCTGAGTGGAGTTCCATTGTCAAATCTGCCATGTCTCAGTTAATTCAAGGACGCAACATCACTCCAGAAGAAGTTGTGGAAAACCTCAAAGCAGAAGCTGCTCTGGTTTTCTAAGATAGAATAAAGAGGACAAATCGAGTAGGAAAACGCTGGGTGGGCCATCTAGCGTTTTCCTTTTTTCGCAAAATTGATCGGGGGCCAGGCCCCTTGACAATTGCGACATCTTTCTTTATACTTATGATACTGATACTCATTCCTAATAGATAGAGTATCGCCAAAAAATACTATACAGGAGTGATCTCTTAGTGCTGATAGGCAAGGAAGTAATGGATTTTACAGTGGATGCATTTGTAAATGGTGAGTTCAAGAAGGTAAGGAAATCCAACTTACTGGGCCAATGGTCAGTTTTCGTATTCTATCCTGCTGACTTCACCTTTGTCTGCCCCACCGAACTCGAGGACTTAGCGGACCTTTACGATGAATTCAAGAAGATTGGTGTAGAAATCTACTCCGTATCAACGGACACCCACTTCACCCACAAAGCCTGGAATGATGCCTCCGAGACGATTCAAAAAATCAAGTACCCCATGCTCGCCGATCCCACAGGCAAGCTTTGCAAAGACTTCCAAGTCTACATAGAGGACGAGGGATTAGCTCTGAGGGGTAGCTTCATTGTAAACCCTGAAGGCAGGATTGTAGCCTATGAGGTAAATGATAACAGCATTGGACGAAATGCCTCAGAACTTCTCCGCAAGGTGCAGGCTGCCCAGTTTGTTGCCCAACATGGAGACCAAGTGTGCCCTGCTAAATGGCGCCCTGGTGCTGATAGCCTCAAGCCTGGTATCGATTTGGTTGGTAAGCTCTAATGCTCTGGGAACATAGAGAACACTAAACAGAACACTAAACAGAGCAAAAAACAGAACACACCTCACTCATACCGACATGCTCACATGGTCTGAGGAGGTGTGTTTTTTCGGATGTGTAAACCTGGTCTACGCTAGTTAGAAGCATCAGCCTCTAAAGTCTGGGTCTTCAGAGTTCTTAGTCCAATAAGCATGAGCACTGGAAAGAGAATACCCAGCAACAAACCGACCCTTAGCCCAATTTGCTCCAAACCAAGTCCTAGATTGAGGCTAAGTTCCTGCACAAAGACGGAGCGTTGACTTAAATCGGAAGCAAGACCAGCCAACCAAGGGCCAACAGAAGCACCCAGATCGCCAAAAACGGCGAGAATACCGAACATGGCTGTTCCACCCCTGGGAAAACGAACAGACGTAAGGCTATAGGTGCCAGGCCACATCAGACTGACAGACAAGCCACAAAGTGCCGCCCCAAATAAGGCTAGAAGTGGGATATTCGCGAATACCGCAGTTCCATAGCACAGAATACAAAGAACACTCCCAGCTTGGAGGACCTTTCGCAGGTTCAGCCTCTTTCCCCAGACACCGTAGATCGTTCGACCGACACCCATAAAGAAGGCAAAAAGGGCCGGTCCAACCAAGTCTCCTATAAGTTTCGGGACTCCTAACCCCACTTCCGCAAAAACACTCGACCACTGGGTCATGGTGTGCTCCGATGCCCCAGCAGCCAACATCAATAAGAGAGCGGTACCAAAGAGGGGCGAACGGAGAAGTTCAGCGATGGACAGTTCTTGCCCCTTAGGAACCAGTGTATAGATGGGAACCCGTAAGAACTTAAAGGCAGTGTAGAGCGGAATCACAGCCCAAACCACGGGGAGAAGATACCACATTTCAGTGCCAAAGAGCCAAACACAGACCGTTGTAACAATCACCACACCCATTTGACCCCAGCAATAAAAGGAATGGAGTAAACTCATGGTGGAAGCTTTCTCAGGTGTTGGTAAGGATTCGGTAATGGGACTCACGATCACTTCGATAATCCCCCCGCCCACTGCCGCAATAACAACCGAGATGGTCAAAGCAGCAAAGGTGTTGGACATAATAAGGGGTAAGACTCCGAGACTGATCAGTCCCAAACCACACAAAGTATGTGCGATCACCGCTGCTAAACGGTAGCCCAGGCGATCCACATACCTTACCGCGACAATATCCGCCAGAATTTGGGTACCGAAATTTAGCACCACTAAGCGACCGAGCATCTCAAAGGAAAGTCCAAACTTGTCGTGGAAGATGACAAAAAATAAAGGCGCCAGATTATTGTTGATAGCTTGAGTGATGAAGCCTAAGTAGCAGGCATGCAACGTTTTTTTATACTCACGAGACAATAAATGTCCTCCCTCCAAGGAGCTCTCGCCACAAAGCATCCTATTCATACAGGGATGACTTCGGTTCCTTCCCCCCAAGTCCTGCTTAAGCCTAACATCATCCCTACTTCCTTCCCGTTTTCGTCAAATTGTGTGGGGGCCTGTCCC
>JAAYOK010000026.1 GCA_012520355.1 Bacillota bacterium
CACCTGATCTATGTCGCCTGAATACAATCATACGCCTGGATGCCATCTCCCGAGTCAAAGAAGAACTCACAGCCAACCAGATGGTCTTTCCTCCGTTTTTCATCTACTGGAGGAAGGAATCCAGGGTGGACGAAGTGAAGTTTAAACAAGAGATCGGCAGTCGCATAGGACAGCAACTGTCCCAAGCCGTGACATCGGCTCTATCGACTGAGAGCTGGTAAACCTAAGGAGGAGAGTCTTGTGGATGATCTAGAAAAAGCCATTATCTCTGTGGTGTATGCTTGCCACGAGTATTTTACCGCCCAAGATATTCAAAAGGTTTTGGCTGCCAAGCATCCCGATCTCAACCGGGGCCTCGTTGAACGCAAGCTCCGTTTTCTCCGTGATAGGGGTTATATCAGCCAACACGGTCCTTACTATGCCGTCGATCTACGGGAATTTTAACTCCTTTTAGATCCAGCTGGGGTCAGACACATGGTCTGGCCCCAGTTTCATTCTTCCCAAACTTCCTCGCCATTGATCTAGAAAGGATGGGATACCAATGAACATTGTGATGGGAAGCCTTTCCCACGAATCGAACTCGTTCAATCCCAAGACTATGGAGCTGAGCGACTTTTCCCCCGTATACGGTGACGATGTCTTTGCTCGTCTAGCAGAAGGCGGGCCTTCTCCCTTACAAGGAATCTACAAGGTGATTACCTCTTTTGGTGCCAAGGCCCTACCCACCATCTTTGCCCGGGCTACCCCTGGAGGACTCGTTTCTCTCGAGGCTTATCAAGCCATGAAGGGAGGCTTCTTACAGGAGCTCCGCAAACACCAGGATATCGCTGGGGTTTGCCTTCATCTCCATGGTAGTATGGTGGTGGAAAAGCTCGGGGATGCGGAAGGGGATCTCCTAACCGAGGTACGGAAGATCGTGGGAGATTCGATTCCCATTGTCACGTCCCTTGATATGCATGCCACCATCACCGCGACCATGATGGAAAAGGCCGATGCCTTTGTGGGTTTCCGGACAGCCCCCCATGTAGACACCATGGAAACAGGCGAGAAGGCAGCTCGGCTCCTTCTGGATTCCCTCACCAAGGGCTATAGGCTGACCATGTGCGCTGTAGGTCTTCCCCTTTTAGTCTCGGGGGAAATGTCAGAATCGGCCAAGCCCCCCATGGTGTCACTGATCGAGGGTCTGGAGAAGCTTGATCAAAAGCCTAAGATCCTTTCGTCCTCCCTGCTTCTGGGCTTTCCCTGGGTTGATGTACGCTATAATCAGGGAAGTGCCCTGGTTGTAACCAAGGACGATCCTGCCTTGGCGCAGACCGAGGCCATCAAGCTTGCAAAGGAGTTTTGGAGTAAGCTCGGCGAGTTTAGGTTTACCACAGAAGCCTATCCCTTTGCCGAATGTTTAGCCCTGGCTTTGAAGGTGGAAAAGGGGCCAGTTTGCCTGGCGGATTGCGGTGATAACCCTGGGGCTGGTGGTAGCCAGAATCTTGTCTATCCCCTCCAAGTGATGTTGGAGCAGAATCTGGAAAACACCTTGTTTGGGGCCATCGCGGATGAAGTAGCCTATGAGTACTGTCTCAAGCAAGAACTTGGTTCCAGCTTTGAGCTCACCTTTGGAAGGTTGACGACTGCACCTGATTCCCTGGGAATCACAGTTACCGCGAAGCTCAAGCAGATAGGCCTTCTGGGGCAAATGCCAGCGGTGGTGGTAGGAGTCGGGGGAATCGATGTAGTAATAAGCAAGGATAGGATCATGATGCTTGATCCCAAGGATCTCGAAGTTTTAGGCCTGAAACCCCGGGATTATCGAATTTTGGTTTTAAAGAGTGGTTACTTAGATCCAAAGTATGAGGCCATTGCCAGCTACGGTTTGCTGGCCCTAACCCCAGGTTTTACGAATCAGGATTTTACAGCACTTAATTACCAACAGATCAGGCGACCGATGCATCCTTTAGACCAGGGATTCCACTATGATCCGAGCGAGTATATCTTACCATCACGGAACAGGGAAGGAGCGAAAAAATGAAATACACTGTAGAGGTATGTACCTACACCATTGAAGATATCAAGGCCGCCAAGGAGGCTGGCGCCGAGCGTGTGGAAATTTGTGCCGATCCAGATGCTGGAGGAACCACGCCGAGTTATGGTTTGATCGAGTATGTGGTCGATGTGGTCGGAATCGATGCGGCAGTGATGATTCGTCCTAGGGGCGGAGACTTTGTCTATAGCCCAGAGGAACTGGAGATCATGGAACGGGATATTCTAAGGTCCGCCCAAGCCGGCGCCAAGGCGGTGGTTTTTGGAGTTTTGACGAACTCTGGTCATCTAGATCTGGTAGCCATGAAGCATCTGATTGCTGTGGCCAAGGAGCATGGCCTGGAGGTCACTTGCCATAGGGCCTTTGACGTTTCCCCCGACCCCCATAGATTTGTCCAGGAGCTCGTTGACTTGGGTGTGGATCGCCTCCTTACCTCGGGGCAAAAACCCAGGGCCATCGAAGGTTTAGAGCTCTTAGGGGAACTCCAAAAGGCAGTGGGTGGCAAACTGAGTATTATGCCCGCCGTGGAGATCACCAGTGAGAATGTGGAAAAGCTACTGGATCTAGGTGTGACCGAAGTCCATACGCGTAATGTGGAAACGGTGACATCGGCCATGGAGCGTGGCGCCAACATCGTGATGGGTCATGATGATTATGATGAAACCACCCGCGTCCGCATCGATCTGGCGGAAACAAGGCGCATTGTGGAGATCGTCAAGAGAAGAGAAGGATAGACAAACAAGACTGCGTGGTCTTCGTGTATTTCGGAAACCTCAGCTCTATTTTGGAGTTGGGGTTTTTGTTGTTCTCTCTTAGGGAACTCGCAGGCGTTCTACCAGGGATTTTTGCAGGAGTTCCTGCTACCGCCCCGAATCACACATATGTAACAGCTAATTTACAACTAAAACAGAGGCTGTTAGAAACAAAGTGTCGGAAAGGGGCAAGTAATGTACAAAAAACTAGCAGTGTTGGTGCTAATTGCTGTTGTTCTCACGGGATGTATAGGTACTAGAGTTCAAGAATCGTACACAGTCCGCGGCCAAGTTGTCGTCTATGAAAGTACGAAACCATTGCCTGGTGTCAGTATCACAAGCACGTTGGGTGGAGTGGTAGACACTACAGATGAAGAAGGATATTTTACGCTATCAGGATTAAAAGGGCGTGTTACCATCACCCCAGCTCTTGACGATTGGAAGTTCCATGAAGCGTCAATAACGGTGACTGGACCCGAAGACGATCTGATGTTCTTCGCTTATGATCCAAGCGAGACGTCTTCTGGTAGTATAAAGATCAGTTTTATTGGAGACTATGACTCGATTCGACCACAAATGAATACTCGAGATCATATACCCTTTACATCTGAGATCTATCGTGCTGAGTTCCAAGAACCAGGTAATTTAGTGAAGAGCGTTACTCCTCACAAGTTCATTACAGGCCTCGCCGATATCGGTGTTGCCCACCCAGACTATAATGTGCCTTTGCTTTTGACCAGCATGCGGATGGGGTACCACAGTAGTTTTGGCATGCCCATCTACTTCGACCTGGCCATGAGTAACGACATCATTGATGCATCGTACTTAATCCAAGCAAATCGATTCGATTTCGAGGCCGTGGAGCTGACGGTTTTCACCAAGGACGGTTCCTACTACTCCGGCGGTTATGACATTCCTACTGTATCGGAGATCCACGTCGACTTAGGGGAAGACTACCGGGACGTTGACTTTCCCCATGCCCTGCGAAAATATGATACAACCCATGTCTTTCAATTTGCAGACTTGATCCCCCTAGAAGGTGTGGACGATACTATCCTAGCGTACCTTGTTTTTGGCTCGTATGTAGAAGACAAACCCTTTATTCTCAACCCTGACGGTGCGTTTCTGGAGAACATTAACCGGCATCTCTGGCACAAGGATGGGGGTACCTATCTAGGTGGGTATGTCATTTATCTGCCAGGGTTTGACATTAAGTTTGAGGATGGGGTAGAAAACCATCTGATTTTCTCTTGGAACCTAGACGGACTGATTGAGGTCTATGATAACAACTCTTCGGATCCGTCGGAACACTTGATCACCTTTAGGCTGGATAATCCATTTCCTGTGGAAATGTATGTGGAACAAGGTGTTGCCTTTGATCCGCCTGAAGCTGATGCAAGTGTGATTGAAGAGATCAGGCATCTTGACATTAGCTATTATGAACTGCTAGAACATGAGATTGTCTTGCGCTGGCTCAATCCGAGCAATATCGAGTACGAAACGACCCACATTGTGCGTAAGGTAGGTTCAGCCCCCAGCGATGTGCATGATGGGGATTTGGTCTATGCGGGCAAGACGCCCCTCTTTAAAGACTCTGATTTAGAGCCTGACCAGCACTATTATTACCGAGTCTTTACCCAGAATAGAGCAGGCGTTTTCAGCAAGGGCGAGGTGGCAGATATTGTGAGTAAAGGCCCCGATCTCAAGCAGATTGAAATTCGTAAAGATAGGGATCTTGTCGTTCTAACGGTAGGTGAACGGGTGCAGTTTGAGGTTTCTGGCTACGACAGTAAGCGAAGCCACACCATTGTTGTAGATTGGGAGCTAGG
>JAAYOK010000027.1 GCA_012520355.1 Bacillota bacterium
AAACCCTTCTCAGTAACGACCAACAAGTCTGCTTCATCGCTTGCCACCACCAGACCAACCACATAGTCATCTGGATCAAGTTTGATTCCAATCACGCCCCGGGTGGGACGTCCCGTTGGTCGGACCTGTTCTTCAGCGAAACGAATCGCCTGACCATCACGGGTGACCAAGAGAACCTCTGAATCACCCTCCGTTAATTCCACTCCAACAAGTTCGTCATCATCATCTAGGGTAATTCCGATTAAACCACCGCTTCGATTGGTATCAAAGGCACTTAAGGCTGTTTTCTTAATAATACCCTTCCTGGTGGCCATGGTTAGATACTGATCATCGGAGTATTCGGAAATCGGTATCGTGGTTTCGATCCGCTCGCCTGGTTCAAAGCTAATTAAGTTAATGACAGCCATGCCCCTGGCATTGCGGCCCGCTTCTGGGATCTCATGGCCACGGAGACGATAGACCCTTCCCTTGTTGGTAAAGAAAAGAATATAGCTATGGGTACTGGCCACAAAGAGTTTCTCCACGAAATCATCAGCCTTAGTATTCAAGGCAGTAATTCCCCGGCCACCTCGGCGCTGGGCCCGATAGGTGTCTACCGGCAGACGCTTGATGTAACCTTGGTGGGTAATGGTCACCACAATATCTTCCTCAGCCACTAGATCGACATCTTCCAGATTACCAACGGATAGTCCAATCTTGGTACGTCTTGGATCGGCAAAACGGTCTTTAATCTCAATCAGTTCATCCTTGATAATCTCATAAACCAAGTTCATATCACCCAAAATGGCTTTCAGTCGAGTGATTGTAACCTGTAGCTCCTCATACTCAGCATCGATCTTATCTCGCTCCAAGCCGCTTAAGCGGCGAAGTTGCATATCCAAGATGGCCACAGCTTGCCTTTCGCTCAAGCCAAACCGTTCCATCAACCTTTCCTTGGGATTATCATAGGACGCACGAATGATGGCGATGACCTCATCGATATTATCGAGTGCGATGCGGTACCCCTCCAAGATATGGGCCCTTTCTTCTGCCTTACGTAGCTCAAAGCGGGTACGTCTGACAATGACGTCCTTTTGGTGGTCCAGATAGTGATTGAGAACTTCCTTGAGATTCAAAACCTTAGGCTCATTGTCCACAAGGGCCAACATGATAACGCCAAAGGTATCTTCCAGTTGGCTATGTTTGTAGAGTCGATTTAAGATAATATGGGGATCCGCATCACGGCGACACTCAATCACAATGCGCATACCAGATTTATCCGATTCATCCCTTAAGTCAGTGATACCGTCAATCTTTTTGTCCCGCACAAGATCTGCAATTTTCTCGATGAGGCGGGCCTTATTCACCTGATAGGGTAGTTCCGAAACCAAGATCCGGGTCTTCCCATTTTGCATCTGTTCGATCTGTGTCTTGGCACGAACACGAATACGCCCCCGTCCGGTGGTATAAGCCTCCCGAATCGCCTCGCGACCTAAGATTGTGGCACCGGTGGGAAAATCAGGTCCCTTAATATGACCCATTAAACCTTTTATATCAATCTCAGGATTGTCAATCAACTCAATTAAGGCATCCACCACTTCACCGAGATTATGGGGAGGAATATTGGTGGCCATACCCACGGCAATTCCAGCGGCACCATTCACCAAAAGGTTCGGATATTTACTAGGCATGACCGTAGGTTGCTCAAGGGTCTCGTCAAAATTGGGGTAGAAATCCACCGTATCCTTTTCGATATCTCGAATCATTTCCATGGCCAGATGAGAAAGGCGGGCTTCGGTGTAACGCATGGCAGCCGGAGGATCTCCATCCACACTACCAAAGTTACCATGACCATCCACCAAAAGATTCCGGTACGAGAAGGGCTGGGCCATTCGCACCATGGCATCATAGATCGCAGAGTCTCCATGAGGATGGTACTTACCCATGACTTCACCCACAATACGAGCCGACTTCTTGTGGGGTCGATCAGGCCTGTTCCCCAGTTCCATCATGCCATAGAGAATCCGGCGTTGAACCGGCTTTAGACCATCCCGAACATCGGGCAAAGCCCGCTCCACAATGACACTCATGGCATAATTGATATAGGAGGTCTTCATCTCCTGGGTAATCTTAATGGGGAGCGTCTTTCCATTATGCAGATTTATACTCAACTACATTCACCCCTATTAAATATCAAGATTTGTGACTTCACGGGCATGTTCTTCGATGAATTCCCGGCGAGGTTCGACTTTTTCACCCATGAGGGTACTAAAGATTTCATCAGCCAAGATAGCGTCATCCACCTTCAGCTGAAGAATCGTGCGCTTCTCTGGGTCCATGGTGGTATCCCAAAGCTGATCTGCATTCATCTCACCGAGACCCTTGTAACGCTGGATCGTCGCACCACTGCGACCAACACGCTCCAAGATTTCCTCAAGCTCATTATCATCAAAGGCATAATGCGATTCCTTACCCTTACGCACTTGATAGAGGGGTGGCAAGGCGATATAAACGTAACCCTCTTCCAAAAGAGGCCGCATGTAGCGGTAGAAGAATGTCAAAAGCAAAGTGCGAATATGCGCACCATCAACGTCGGCGTCCGTCATGAGGACAACCTTATGGTAGCGAGCTTTGGTAATGTCAAAATCTTCACCGATGCCCGTGCCAAACGCAGTAACCATGGAACGGATTTCTGCATTACTCAAGATCCGATCTAGGCGGGCTTTTTCCACATTAAGAATCTTACCCCGCAGTGGCAAAATAGCTTGGAAACGGCGATCCCTACTCTGCTTAGCCGTACCTCCAGCCGAGTCTCCTTCCACGATAAAAATCTCGCAGAGTTCTGGATCCGTGAGACTGCAATCGGCTAACTTGCCTGGTAGGGAAGAAATCTCTAGGGCATTTTTCCTTCTCGTGAGTTCCCGAGCCTTCCGAGCCGCATGGCGAGCTCTAGCTGCCTGAATCCCCTTATCTACGATGCGCTTTGCATCGGCAGGATTCTGCTCTAAGTATTCCGCTAACTCCTCCGCCACAATCGATTCCACAAGACCCTTAACCTCACTATTACCGAGCTTAGTCTTGGTTTGTCCCTCAAACTGAGGATCAGGAATTCTGACGCTCACCAAGGCAGTGCAACCTTCCCGCACATCATCGCCGGTCAAGTTGTCCTCTCCCTGCTTGAGCAAACCTCTCTTCCTGGCATAGTCGTTAATCGTCCGCGTCAAGGCACTACGAAAACCGATTAGGTGAGTCCCACCCTCATGAGTATTAATGTTATTGGCAAAACTGAGAGTAGTTTCTGTATAGCTATCGTTATATTGAATCGCCGTTTCCACCTCAATGCCATCCTTCTCGGCAGTGAGATAAATAGGGGTTTTCATGATCGTAGTCTTGTTTCGATTGAGATAATCAACATACGAAACAATACCGCCCTTGTATAAGAAACGGTGAGCCCTCTTTGTCCTCTGGTCCTCAAAGAGAATGGTGATCCCCTTGTTCAGAAAAGCTAATTCCCGTAAACGATAGACAATCATCTCCGCGGGAAAATCCACGGTATCAAAGATGGTGGCATCAGGTTTAAAGCGAATCATGGTTCCGTGTTCCTTGGTGGGGCCATGATCCTGCAGAGGCTGCTGGGCAACTCCTCTTTTATACGTCTGGGAGTAATGACGCCCCTGATACCAAACCTGGGCTTCCAACCAATCAGAAAGGGCGTTCACAACCGAAACACCAACACCATGAAGTCCTCCAGAAACCTTGTAGTGTCCACCTTCTTGGCCGAACTTGCCGCCCGCATGAAGTATGGTTAGCACCGTCTCTAGCGTGGAGATTTTTGTCTTTGAATGCACTTCCACCGGAATACCACTACCATTATCTCTAACAGATAAAGAGCCATCCTCGTAGATGACTACCTCGATGCGATCACAATACCCTGCCATGGCCTCGTCAATAGAATTATCAACGACTTCCACAAAAAGGTGGTGCAAACCATAGACATCGGTATTCCCGATGTACATTCCTGGCCTGAGGCGTACGGCCTCTAGACCTTCTAAGACCTGAATCTGGTCCGCTGTATAGCTAGGAGCTACTTGCTTCTTTTCCAAGATCAATCAACTCTCCTTAACTCAGTCTCTAATGCCAAACTCGCTACTACTTGCCCTTCGATACAGCGTTTTGGCAGAAATGGGCGAAAGATAGATATTCGCAGCACAGATCACAATGGAAACAGGCTGATCACTTAATTGTACCACAAAACCCTCTTCTTCCGCAGTCTTAAGAAACTCTCGATTCAATTCTGAGGGTTCCTCGGTCAAATCGATAATACTAATGACTTCACCTAATGGTATCACAACATCATTTCCCATGTGCAAATACATATGTTCGCCCTTCCTTCTAGGGGAGAATCTGCCCTTGCTCTATCCTGAAGATCCTCGCTCTTTCTTTCATCTCCGTAGAAAAGCCTCCTAGATTCGTTGTGGTCACAATTGTTTGGGCCTTCTCATTCAAGATGGACAAAAGGAGCATCTGACGTTTCCAGTCGAGCTCACTGGTGACATCATCCAATAAGACGACAGGATAGTCGCCTGTTTCTTGGTACATCAATTCTAATTCAGCCAGGATGTAGGCGAGGACGGCTGTCCTTTGCTGCCCCTGACTACCATATTTCTTTAAGTCTGCTTGATTAAGGCGGAAAACCAAATCATCCCTCTGGGGACCAACCAAGGTATAACCGCGCCGAATCTCTTCCTGCCTCAGTTCTTTGATGGTTTTGGCTAGAATACTCCCTAACTCCCCTTCGCCATAGGGTTCTTCCCTTAAATCATTCTCATCTTGAATGAAGAAGGGGTGGTAGATCAGGCTCAGCTCTTCCCGCTCGTCACTGATGGTCTCATGGGCTGCTCTACTATAGTGCTGAAGCGTTTGCACCACCTCTTGCCTGCGCCGGATGATCTTAGCTCCTAAAGTAGCTAGCTGATCATCCCAGGGGGGAAGCTGATTCACTTGGGCGCGATGATCCCAAGCCTCTTTTAAAAGGCTATTGCGCTGACGTAGCACTCTTTGATATTTGAGCAAATTACTACGATATACGGGATCAATTTGGCAGATCTGTACATCCAAAAAGCGGCGACGATCTCCAGGCGAACCTTTCACCAATTGGAGACTATCGGGGATAAACAACACCGTATTTAAGCAACCTACAAAGGAATTAGCGGTCGTGGACTTTTCATTGACCAGGAGGCGTTTTTTTTCCGCCTCGCTCACCACAACGGCTAGATCTAGGGTCGCCATTTTTGCTACTTGTGCCCTGACACTGGCCCTTGTGGCGCCATGACGGATTAACTCTGTTTCTCGCACGGTTCGGTAAGACTTACTCAGAGAAAGGACATAGATGGCTTCAAGTAGGTTGGTCTTACCTTGAGCATTATCGCCTACAAACAGATTCAACCCTTGACTCAATTCGAGGCTGGCGTGCTCGTAATTACGAAAGTTGTGCAGAGCAAGATTTCGGATATACATCTAGTTTTTGGCCTTAATGAGAAATTTCTCTCCACTGGTCAACTCAACGATGCTACCAGGAGATAATTTGCGGGAACGCCTCGTTTCCACTTCACCATTGACTAAGACTTGACCGCTTTGAATGAGGATCTTGGCCTCACCGCCACTGCCTACCATGTTGGTCCACTTTAAAAACTGATCAAGTTGGATGACATCTGTCTTGATCTGAATTTCTTTCACCAGCATCAGTCCTCTTTCTCAAATTCTAATGGGCATAAGAATGTAAAGATGGTTATCCTGATCAGCGGCTTTGATTAACGCCTGTCTCGATCCTTCGAAACGAAATTCCACTTCGTCCGCGTCCATAGTTTTAAGCATATCCAACATAAACTTCGGTGAATAAGCTGCTTGCTCCGGTGGGCCATCGTGCTGCACATTGTATTGTTCCTGGGACTTACCGAGCTTTGATGTTGTTCCAATTTCAAGGACGCCTTCTGTTACATGAAGCAATACGGGGGCACTATCGACTCGTCCCACAATAGCAGCCCGTTCTAAGGCTTGAATTAACTGGGTTCTCTTCATGCGGATCCTCGTTTTTTGCTCCATAAACAATACCGATTGATAATTTGGGAAGCGGCCATCGATGAGTCGGGTTGTCAAAACGGAGTTGTCAAAACGGAAGGCGAGCTGGTTGTTTCCGCTATAGACCGTAACCAGCGTTTCGTTTACCGGTAAACAGCGACCAAGTTCGACTAAATTGGCCTTGGGAATGACATAGGAACCTAAATCAATGTGCGTGGTTCCAGTTTCCGCTTCAACAAAAGCGAGTCGATTGGAGTCGGTTGCCACGAAATGGATTTTCCTACCTTTAATTTCCACGAGGACGCCGGAGAAGATGGGTTGGTGATCATCATTGGATGTGGCAAAAGAACTATTCTTGATCAATCGCAACAATTCATAGTCAGTGAGACTCATAACCTTGTCCGTACAATTGGGGTATTCAGGGAATTCTTCACTCGTAATTGTGTTTAAGGAAAACTCCATTGTGCCAGAACGAAGTTGAATCTGGTCAGCATTCCATTCAATGGTAACATCTTCGGCGGGCAGTTTTCGTACCAATTCCGAGAATAACCTTCCGTTAACAATATGTTCCCCTGGTTCGATAACGGTACAAGGTATGCGTGTTTGAATAGCTATTTGTAAGTCATTAGCAGTTAGGGTTAATCCATCTTGCTTAACCGATAACTGAAGTCCTTCTAGGACAGGAGTTTGACTATTGGTGGATATGGCCTTCTCTACCATGGCTACACCAGCAACAAGCTCAGAGCCTTTAATCAAAAAATGCATAAATATACCTCCTGTGGAATATTGAACGTATCAAGGTGTGACCCTTTAATTAAGATCTTTTTTAGTAGTAATAGTAGTAGTGCCTGTGTAAAAGTGGATAACGGGTAATGGCTAGATGGGGTGATGTTTAAGGCTGATCAAAAGCTGTTGATCTTTGTGCAAGATTCTCCACACTTTCAACAGCTGAGGAAAGGGGCAAAAAGTTATCCTGAGGGTTTTCCACAGGATATCCCTATCCGCGTTTGATTAGATTTTCCAGTTCACTCACGGTGTTTTGCAGAGAGGGATCGAGCTTGAGTTCTCTTTCAATCTTATCAATAGCGTGAATGACAGTGGTATGATCCCGTCCCCCAAAGGATTCCCCGATTTCAGGCAGTGAAGAATCGGTCAGTTCTCGAATCAGGTACATAGCAATCTGCCGCGGGAAGGTAATATTCCGGGTTCGCCGTTTGGATTTCATATCCGCGACTTTAATCGCGTAGTGGTCAGCTACAACATCCATAATACCTTCTACTGTAATGGGCTTTTGGGGTGGGGCTTTGAGGATGTCCTTGAGGGCACTGGCCACCACATCTAAATCAAGGGGAACATTGTGCAAGTTACAGTGGGCCGTTACCCGAACTAAGGCTCCCTCCAGTTCCCGAATATTGGATTGTACATGGGTGGCGATGTAGGTCAAGACCTCATGGGAAATGACGAGATTATCATCAATGGCCTTTTTACGCAAAATGGCGACCCGTGTTTCTAGATCGGGCGGCTGAATATCTGCAGTTAGACCCCATTCAAAGCGGCTGCGCAAACGTTCTTCTAAGGTTGGGATATCCTTCGGTGGTCGATCCGAGGAAATAATAATTTGACGATTCGCTTCATATAAAGCGTTAAACGTATGGAAGAATTCTTCCTGTGTCGACTCTTTCCCCGCGACAAATTGAATATCGTCAACTAAAAGGATATCCACATTCCGATATTTATTGCGAAAATCCACCATAGACTTCTTACCAATGGCCAAGATCAAATCGTTGGTAAAGGTTTCAGAGGTTACATAGACGACGGAAATGTTCGGATCCTGCTCTAGGGCATAGTGACCGATGGCGTGCATCAGGTGCGTCTTTCCGAGACCTACACCGCCATAGAGGAAGAGTGGATTATAGGCCTTAGCTGGTCCTTCAGCTACCGCCAAGGAGGCTGCATGGGCAAAGCGATTGGAATTACCCACCACAAAAGAATCAAAGGTATAGCGGGGGTTCAAAATAGACGATACTGGAACAACATCTCTCGGAGGAAGCTCCAGCGTCGGTTCCTCTATAGGAAGGGACTGGCGCGGTAAAGGCCGGGGCTCCTCACGATAGTCTCTCTCACTTGGTGTGGATAACGACTTCATGCCCTTAGGGATGGTAAACTTTATGTCCCAGTCACGGTTGGCCACTTGGCGGAGCGTCTTTTGCAAAGGATTGGTGTAACGTGCTTCCACCCAGTCTTTTGTAAACTCATTCGGAAACTCAATATGCAAAGTATTGCCATCAAGTAGTACCGGGCGACTATTTTTTAGCCAGGCATCGAAAGAACGTTCTGGTAGATCCGCGGACATAATCTCCAAAACCTCATCCCACACCAACATTAATTGGTTTAGTTGTTCCATAAGATAACCTCCCGGTGACTTGTTCCTAAGTTGAGTTCTTGATTTATCCACAGGTTCCTGCTTGTCTTGTGGTGAAAGGCACAATTAACCAAATGTGTTATCCACAAGTTGTGCCCTTAAAAAAAGCTTTCTTGACCAAGGATACAGCAATTTATCCACAAATTCAACAGTTTATCCACAAAAAGTCGAAATCCCCGATAGAATCGGCCTTAGCCAAAAGTGTAAATATTTCTCCCCATAGTTATACACACAAAGATCACAGGGGGTTTACGACGAGAAGATATAATTATCTGGAAATTTGTCGCGCCAGCTATTTTGGTTTCCAGGGAAGTTATCCACAAGGGGAAAGTCGAAGGTTATCCCCAAGTTATCCACATCGTGTGGATAACAATTTGGCTCCCCATGGGAAGATCCGAGGTGGGAACAAGTGTTTAGATCAGTTATCCACAGAAAAAGGGATACTTCGCTGTGGATATTGTGGAAATTGAAACAACGTGAAACTACCCGTGGATCCCAAATGTGCGGCGACGATTGGTATTGACATGGTTTTGCCATATACGTTATAATCGCTTTGACTGTCGTTTGCTTTGGTGTGAAGGAGGGAAGACTTGTGAAAAGGACATATCAACCTAAGAATCGTAGAAGAAAACGCCTGCATGGCTTTCGCGCAAGGATGAAGACTACCGCTGGTCGTAGGGTTTTAGCCCGTAGACGCACAAGAGGGCGGAAGACCATTTCTGCTTAGTGGCTTGTGCTGAGACGCTCGGGAGGTTTTAGTGTGGAGCGTTTGAAAAGCCCTCGGGATTTTAGTTTAGTCTATACCCAGGGAAAACCGAGTTTTGGTAAGTATGTGGTAGTTTCTGTCCTACCCATGGATAGAAAAATCTCACGGGTAGGTTTTGCTGTAGGTAAAAAGGTTGGGAACGCGGTGACTCGTAATAGAGTTAAGCGCAGACTACGGGCTATTATGCAAGGTCAAGCTGGGCGCATCACTCCTGGCTTTGATGTGATCATTGGGGCTAAGCAAAAGTCGGTCACCGCCAGTTTTCAAGATCTGGAAGCAGATCTATGTAGAGTTTTAAAGTACTCTGGTCTGTTGACCTCCAACCGGAGTGGATCCACCAGGGTTAGTGAAGAGCATGCTTAAGGTGGCGCTCTTTTTCATTAGGGGTTATCAAAGGTTCATTTCTCCTGTGTTACCCCGTAGTTGCCGGTTTTACCCCACATGTTCTGAGTATGCCATTCAAGCGATCACCAAGCATGGGTGGAAGGGCTTGTGGTTGGCCATAAAGAGAATTGGCAGATGCCATCCATGGCATCCGGGAGGTAACGATCCCGTTCCTTAGTTGATAGGAGGACACGACCTTGATGGATTTTATTGCCGGGGGACTCGGCTGGGTACTAGAACAGATCGTTTCAGTAACTCAGAGTTACGGACTCGGTATTATTCTTACGACTATTTTTGTACGCCTACTGCTGTTTCCCCTCACAATGAGTCAGAATAAAAGCATGGTTGCCATGCGAAAGATTCAACCAGAACTTCAGGCAATTCAAAAGAAGTATGCTAATGATAAGGAAGAACAGCAAAAGCAGACCATGGAACTCTATCAAAAGCATAAGATCAACCCTCTAGGTGGATGTTTGCCCATGCTGGTGCAACTACCCATTTTGTGGGCTTTTTTCCGTGTTCTGCAGAATATTCCTGCGGATGAGACCGCAATCTTCCTCGGATTTTGGGCCCTGAGCGAACCAGATCCTTTCTATATTTTCCCCATTTTGGCTGCAGCTACTACGTTTTTACAGAGTAAACTGGCCGCGACTGGCGATATGTCGCAGCAAAAGTCCATGCTAATTGTGATGCCGCTTATGATCGGAATGTTTAGCTTAAGGTTGCCTTCAGGTTTGGTCTTGTATTGGATTGTTGGTAACATATTTTCCATTGGGCAGCAATTGTGGATCAATAA
>JAAYOK010000223.1 GCA_012520355.1 Bacillota bacterium
AGACCTCGATAGAGGGCCGAGATTGTATCGACTACATAAGCGATCACGATGACGTAGATAAAACGTGTGGTCAAAAGTGGCCACAGCCACTGCAGAATCTCTGAAGCACCACTTGCTTCAGGAAGATTATTCTGAGCGAGCTGCTGGATAAAGCCTGGATTCCAGAACTCCGGTTTGGTGAAGATCTGGTGAGCAAAAGCAATAGCTCCCATATTACAGACCAAACTGATGACTGCGATTTTCTTGTTCCAAGTCCGCCAAACCAGCTTACACACTTCTTTGGCAATCGTAAGACCTGTAAACCCAAGAAAGAAGGGCAAGAAGCGTGCCGTTGCGGCTGAGTTAACCACAGGAACCAGGATCAAAGTAGTTGATGTTCCCCCAATCTGAAGCACTCCAAAACGCTGGGGTATGAGATACATGACCAGAAACAAGAGGGAAAAGGCAATACCGAAGATCGGATCGGTCAGTCCAATCTGGCTCTTGGGGTCTGGGATTTTCCTTAGGAGATCAGGACTCCACTCCGTCGCCTTGGTCATGCCCAGCTCTTCTTTGCCAAAACGCTCCACAGCAGCAAAAATTAAGGTGACCCAGACGAACACCTGAACACCCGCTGAGACCAGACTTCCCAGGAATGTTACAATAAACTCCACAATCCCCACTGGGCTAATCAGAGCTTGAATCACAACCGCAGTCTGTACCACAGCCAATACAATGGAACCAACAGTCTTGAGGATGTTCAGATACGAATCGAACAAACTCGGACCGATGAGATACCGCTCTTCTCCCCCATACTCGCGGGCCAGATTTTCTGGGTTGCCGAGCTCCACAAGTACTTCATTCACATCGTTCTCGTCAACTTCCCTGCCCTGTACCCTCTCGGCTAGGAGGTCTTCAATCAGTCCCCTAAGCTCGAGCTTGACCTCTTCTTGGGCCTTGGTTGGTAACCTACGGGTTACAGCATAAATATAGCGTTCAATTGTTTCCATCCTCTTCGCCTTCTTTGCCTTTTAGTAGATTGTCAACAATGTCCACCATCTGCGCCCATTCTTTACCAAGCGTTTGGTAAACTTCCTTACCCATGGAACTCAGCTGATAGTACTTGCGAGGCCTGGATTCATTCGTATCCCACAGGCTCTCTAGGAGACCTTGTTTTTCGAGTCTGCGAAAGAGGGGATACAAGGTGCCGGCCTCAATGGGAAATCCCAGATCAGCTAGCTTGGACACGAGGGAATAACCGTACTGCGGTTCGTCTAGCTGGCTCAAGACCGCAAGTACAACAACCCCACGTCGCAGTTCCTGTGTTAAACCAGTTAAAATCTCTGTTTGCTGTATGTTTGCCATCCGCATCAACTCCATCTTTATCATAGTGTGTGTAACACACTATTGTCAAGATCAGATTATAAGCAAAGAGAAAACAAAACACCTCAGTGCGGCTATGGCCAACCAAGGTGTTTCTAGTTCATAGATATAAACTACGAATGAATCAACTCTTGCGACTAAACTTCTCCCCACATTTGGAGCAGGTAATCGTAATCTTCCCCTTACCTACGGGAACCCGGAGTCTTTGCTTACAGGCTGGACACTTGAAGTGCCTGTGCGTCTTACGTTCCGAAACAATCTTCTGCTGAATCCTAAACCAGGAACGCACCTTGCGCACCCTTTGGAGGAAAGCAAAGTTTTCTTTCCGCCGCTTCACTAAGGACTTGGAAAGGGTACGATACAAAGACCCGAACACTCCCACGTAATACAGAAGCTGTAACCATGGTTGGCGGAAGATAGCAGAAAAAAAGACCGCTACCATGCTAACACTTAAGACCAAAAGCGTGAGCTCATCGACACCATTTCTCCCATACATAAATCGCTGTAGGCCAAGTCTCACTCTTGTTTTTAGCTCTTGCCATTTCAACACAATTCCCCCTAGCTAGGTCAAGTTGTTCGGCAAAGGTGGGGAAATCCCTGCCAGTTTGACTCACACCACAAAAGGAAACCCTGGCCATAGAACCAGGGTTGTCCAGATCATACAGTTTTCCTTACTCCACTTCATCCAGGGAAATTCCCAAAGCATCGGCCACACCCTTGCCATAGGCGGGATCTGCCTTGAGGCAGTTGCTGATATGACGGATCTTGATCATCTTTGGTGCATCACCCATGTTCCGTGCAGTATTCTCAAAGAGCACCTGCTGCTGCTCTGGGCTCATCAACCTAAAGAGTTTACCAGGCTGTGTATAATAATCATCGTCATCTTCACGGAAGTTCCAATGATCCGCGGCGCCGCTCAGGACTAGCGGTGGTTCTTTGTATTCCGGTTGCTCTTGCCATTCCCCATAACTGTTAGGTTCATAGGCCAGAGTGGATCCAAAGTTATTGTTGACCCGCATTTGCCCATCTCGATGGTAACTATGCGTGGGGATTTTCGGTGCGTTTACTGGAATCTGATGATGGTTTACGCCAAGGCGGTAACGCTGGGCATCACCATAGGCAAAAAGGCGGCCTTGTAGCATTCTATCGGGAGAAAAGCCGATCCCGGGTACCACATTGGCAGGGTTAAAGGCTGCTTGTTCCACGTCGAGGAAGTAGTTTTCCGGATTGCGATTCAGTTCAAAATAACCCACTTCAATCAGGGGGAAATCCTTCTTGTACCAGACCTTTGTCAGATCAAAGGGATTATATGGCATGTTTAGGGCCTGCTCGTCCGTCATCACCTGGATGTACATGGTCCATTTCGGGAAGTCGCCCCGATCAATACTCTCCAGCAAGTCTCTCTGATGGCTTTCCCGATCCTTAGCAATAATGGCCTCAGCCTCTTCATCGGTCAAGTTCTCGATACCTTGCTGACTTACAAGGTGAAACTTCACCCAAACCCGTTCATTCTCAGCGTTAATCATGGAGAACGTGTGGCTACCGAAACCATGCATATGACGATACGATTTTGGAATTCCCCGATCGCTCATGGTAATCGTCACTTGGTGCAAGGCCTCAGGCAGAGAAGTCCAAAAGTCCCAATTGTTCTTGGCACTGCGCATATTGGTGCGAGGATCCCGCTTTACCGCATGATTCAGATCTGGAAACTTTAACGGATCACGCATGAAAAAGACGGGGGTATTGTTACCTGTTAAGTCCCAGTTGCCCTCTTCGGTGTAAAACTTCATGGCAAACCCACGAATATCCCGCTCCGCGTCGGCTGCTCCCCGTTCACCAGCTACAGTGGAAAAACGTACAAACATCTCTGTTTGCTTACCAATCTCCGAGAAAATCTTAGCCCTGGTATATTTTGTAATATCGTGGGTGACAGTAAATGTTCCGAAGGCGCCGGAACCCTTAGCATGCATTCTACGTTCTGGGATTACCTCCCGATCGAAGTGGGCTAACTTTTCCAGGAACCATACATCTTGTAACAACATGGGACCCCGCGGCCCCGCTGTCATGGCATTCTGATTATCCACTACAGGGGCCCCAGCGACAGTGGTCAGCTTCTGATTTTTATCTTTGTTCATGCTTACCTCCTAGATTTATTCGTAATACCTCTTATTATATATTACTCTCCTAAGAGGAAACTCCTGCCACTAAACCGCCTTTCCTAATAATAATCAAGGAAAGGCAAAAACCCGCAGACCTCTGGGGCCTACGGGCGGAAAACGTATTATTTGTCGATTTTAAAGTGCCTGACGAGCTCCTGCAGACGAAGGCCCATGCCGGTTAGATCTTGCGCGGAACTAGCCACCTCTTCGATGGATGCCGCTTGCTCTTCCGTGGCGCTGGAAATCTCATGCCCTGCAGCATTGGTTTCTTCGATTCCTGCGGATATGGCCTGTACCTGATTAACGATGCCACCTACAGCCCCTAGAATCTCACGCAGGATCTGTCCGCTGGCATTCACACTAGCTAAAGCTTCGTTTGCTTGCTCCGCACTATGGCTCATGCCGCTTACTGTAGCAGAGATGCGACCTTGAATCTGGCTAATCAGGGAGGTAATCTCTGCAGTAGCGCTCGATGATTCCTCCGCGAGTTTGCGGACCTCATCAGCCACAACGGCAAAACCCCGACCATGTTCCCCGGCCCGAGCTGCCTCAATCGCGGCATTCAAGGCCAAGAGATTTGTTTGGTCAGCAATGGCACTGATCGCGTCCACAATCTGACCAATTTGATCCGAGAGAGTACCAAGGGTAGAAACATCATCACTCATATGCTGCGTGTTCTCACGCAAGGCCGTCATTTGCCGAACCACATTGACCACAGCGGCATCGCCTTCAGCCGCCTGAACGGAAATACTCTCCACAGTCCTACTCATATCCTGAGCATTGGTGTTCATCATATCGAGGGAACTGGAGAACTCATTGGTGGTACTGGCCACCTCCTCAATGGAGGCACTGACCTCTTCAGCAGCGGCAGCCATCTCTTGACTCGTACTGGCCAATTCGTCCGTGGTACTTGCCACCAGCCCTAACGCTTCTCGGATACTGGCCACAGTAACATTTAGCGCTTGGCCAACGCGTCCGATTTCATCAACGGTCTTGACCTCTGCTTCCTTCGTAAGATCTCCCTGGGCCACCGCCTCAATTACCTCTTGCACACCCTGCAAAGGACGGGCTAAACCTCTGGCAATGAGACTAGCGACAATGATTCCCAGAACTGTTAGGCCCACAGAAAGTACGATCAAAAAGGTTCTTAGTTGATAGATATTGACCAGCTCGTCCTCTTCCATGGCGCCAACGGCAATCGTCCAACCCCGGGAAGGAATAGGTGCAAGTCCTACGATCCGGGAGACACCATCTTCCAAGGTATATTGCACAACTGCGCCCTCACCGCGCTGAGCACCAGACGCCTCTATGGCCAGCCCCGCATTGATGAGGGGGGATGCTGGGTCAAAAAGATTGGCCTCATCCAGGACCATCTGTCGATCTGGATAGCCATATAAAGTCCCTGCGCCATTCATGATGTAGGCCCAGCCATGTTCGCCAAAACCAAGGGTATCGGTGATCTCACTTAACATCATGCCATCACCCCGGGCAATGAGGGCCCCCACAACTTGGCCATTGTCCCGAATTGGAACGGCATACATGAGCACCAGCCCATTGGTCACCCGACTCACGATGAGGTCTGAAACAGCCCATTTGCCCGCGAGGGCATCAATCACATAGGGGCGATCACCGAGGTTCGCTGTGGATCCATCGGCGTAGCGGGCCAAACCACTTCGATCCACAACTCCCAAAGCTAAAAACTGTGATAAACGTTTCTCCTCTAAGGCAATCGTCGGGTGCTGTTCTTCCCAATTCATGCCCTTAAGCTCAGTCCGTTCCGCCACGGTCTGAAGTACCGCTAACTCACGTTCGAAGGTAGCTTCCAGATAGCGGCTACCCTCCTGTGCGATGAGTCTCAGCGCCTCTGAAATCTCGTCTTTAACCTCGTTTGCGCCTCGCTGGTAAGAGATAATACCTAAGAGAGAACAAATTACGATCACCAATATTCCGACATAAACCGACATCTTCGTTGCCATACTCTTCATTTTTAACAACGGATATCCCCCTTTACCTAGGCTATCTCTGTTTAAGTCATCCGCTCCATGGCCTCCGCCGAAAACAGTTCCCGTACATCAAGTAATAGCAACAGAAGATCTGGCAGTTTGGCAATTCCCGAGATCATACTTGTCTTGCCCATTAGTTCTGTGATGGGCTCTACTGTCGCTGCTGGGACATCCACCACAGCATCAACGTCATCCACATTGATTCCCAACAAAAAGGAATCAAATTCCAAGATAATGTACTTGGTATCAGCTAAATGATCCACGTCAGGCCAGCCAAATTTCTTGCGCAAAGAAATCACCGGAATTACTTGATCTCGAAGCTTGATTACGCCTGAGAATTCCTGGGACATCTGGGGCAATTCTGTCGTCTTCGACCATTTCACAATCTCTCTCACCAAGGAGATCTCAACCCCATACTTCTCCTCAGCTAACGAAAAGACAACAACTTGTCCACCTACGTTCCTTTCCTCGATACCTCTCACCCCTTTTCCCTTTCCTTACCACTTACTCCAATTAACGGCAAAAAATCCTGTTTCTTTAGCAACCTTTACAAAAAAGAAGAAGCTCAAATTAAACCAGCTTCTTCTTTGGGAAAGTCTTACGTCAGTTTTCTGCGTCCTCTGTCCAAGAAATTTGTAGGGCTCGGGCTACCACACCTTCTCCTTTGGCCAACAAAGCTTGAGCAGCCTGTAGATCGCAGCTACGACTCAGCATGACGATGGCCGCCTTAATATTGTAGGATGATTCTTCTAGAGCCTGGCGGGCTTCTTCTAGGGATGCACCTGTAACCTCCCTGACCATGTTTTCCGCCCGGGAGACCAGCTTAGCATTGGTGGGCAGCATATCGACCATTAAATTCTGATACACCTTGCCAATTTTGATCATGATAGTGGTACTCAGTGTGTTTAAGATAATCTTCTGGGCGGTACCAGCCTTCATTCTCGTTGATCCAGTCACTACTTCGGGGCCTACAACCGCGGCAATGGTAACATCTGCGATCTGTGCGAACTCTGAATTCCCATTACAGGTGATACCAATGGTGACCATCCCCATCTCTTTCGCACGCTTGAGGGCGGCTAACACATAAGGGGTACGACCACTGGCCGAAATCCCCACAAGGGCGTCTTTTTCCGTGAGACCTTCAGCTAAGAAATCCCGCAGACCCCCTTCGTAATCATCCTCTGCTTGCTCCACCGGAACAAACATGGCTGTCGTTCCCCCAGCAATCAACGCTTTCACCTGGTCGTCCCCTACCCCAAAGGTGGGTAAGAGTTCGGCTGCATCCAGGACACCCAAACGCCCACTGGTGCCTGATCCCATATAGAGAATCCGTCCACCAGCCCGCAATACTTCAGCAAGTAGATCGGCCGCCTCCACAATGCGAGGTACCTCATGTTGTACAGCCTCTAATACCTTTTGATCTTCGCTTACAATTAGGCTCACAATTCCTTCGGTAGAAAGCGTATCAATGTTCTGGGTTCTGGGATTACGCCCCTCTGTCGTAAGTTTATGAAGTTCACCATGTAGTGCCATCTAACCATCCACCTCATCTGTTCTAAATTTCGAGCGGTTTACCAGGAAGCGAATCTCCCCTGTGCACCTTTGCTCCCTTGGGGCGCATCAAGCTAACTGCGTACTTCTTACCGGCTAAACAGCCCCGCATCACAGCTAGGGCTTGATAGTAGTCCATATAACGGAAGGTAGAAATGGACCCACTAAATAGTTCGTATTCCAGGGCTCCTTTGATCCACTGATCATAACTGTCTGTAATGTCAACGTAGGTGTCCACCTCAAAACCATGGGGATCTTCCCAGTTTTCAGCGAAAAACTGTGTATAACAGCCATGGGCTGGAAGTTCACGCTGAATGGAAGGAAGTGCTGCATAAAAGATGGCGTCCTGTACAATGTGATACGTAGCTTCGTGATCCTTGTGGATGCTACCCTTCCAGTGCGTAATCAGGATATTGGGTTTTTCTGCTCGAATCAGATCCGCCAGAGCGTACTTCACTTCGTCATTCACTGGTAGCTCCGCATCCTTATAGGGTAAAAAAATCGCCTTGGCCCCCAAGGCGGCGGCTGCTCGATGTCCCTCTTCCACTTTCTGCTTGGCATACTCTTCTGGTGCGAGGGTCTTATGCCCCTTTTCTCCTGGAGTGAGATGTACCAAGACCGCATCATGCCCTTGACTTGTATACTTAGCCACCACGGCTCCAGCCATAATCTCCGCATCTCCCGCATGGGCTCCTACGACCATTATCTTATGTTTCGTTGTCATTGGCTTCCTCCTAGATTGGGTCTGTAAACCAGTTTTCTCCACCGGCTACTTCTTGTGCTTACTTCTCCATTTTTGTACACTCACCTTTCTGTGATCCGTCTTTGGTAAAATTTTTTTCCAAACTTGGGGGAGAAAGGCATGTTTTGATAGAATATTTTTTGTTAGTTTCTTGACTAGGAAGGAGTTTATCTTAGGATAGTGAAACTTACTTGTTAGAACAAAAGAGAATCCTTAGAGGAGGTGAACTTGACAAACTCCCAGCCTATAAATGGGATTCACTGTGTTTTGTCGTCCGCTGTGTCGAAACAAGATTAAGGAGGAACGTAAGATGGGTAAAAGAATGAGTATCATGCTAGTCTTGGTTTTGGTCCTGAGCCTGAGTGCCTCGGCCCTGGCCAACTGGACAGGAACAATCACACTTTGGGACGCCCCTAGATGGCGTGACGAGAACGATGACCAATTCCATTGGATTAAAGCGAAAATTGCAGAGTTTGAAGAACTCCATCCTGGTGTTAAGGTTGAATTGATCGAGACTCCCTGGGCCGAACTGGGCGAAAAACTCAGCATCGCAATTGCTGGTCGTGCCTGGCCAGATATCGTGCCTGTAGATATCAGCGGAGCCATTAATCGTACGCATCTCGAGCAAGGTGTTGTGGAAGCACTCGATGAGTACTTGACCGAAGAAGAGCTCGATGATTTCTTCCCCGGCGCTCTCCAAGCTTACACCTATAAAGATAAACTCTACGGCATTCCCATGTCCATGACGGTCCACGTCATGCTCCTGAACCTTGATCACTTCGAGGAAGCTGGAGTAGAGCCTCCAGTGGACGGACGCTGGACTTGGGATGAGTTTGTGGAGAAAGCGAAAGCCCTCACCTTTGACAGTGACGGCGATGGCGTAATCGATAAGTATGGTTTTTCCACCTACATCCTGCAAGGCTATTACGAAGCATGGCCATTTTTCTACATGGATGGCGGAGTTCCCATTGCTGATAACAAATTTGCTTTCAACTCACCTGAAGCTATCAGCGCCATTCAAAAGCTCGTTGACCTGAAGTTCGTACACGGCGCAGCTCCTGTAGAAATGGGAAGTGCTGACGTAGGCGGCACCTTTAGAGCCCTCGCCCGCGAAGGCGAACGTTTTGTAGCCATCCAACCTTGGAACACCTGGGCAATTGCAACCGTGACAGGCGAAGGTGTAAACCACTTGCCGAATGTTATGGTAGCCGAGTATCCAACAGGCGATCTTGGTAGCCCTGTCACCATCGGTGGCGCCGGCGGATGGGTCGTTATGCATCAAAGCAATAAAGCGAAGAAAGACGTCGTTGTGGAATTTGCTAAGTTCCTCTCCACGGCAGAAGAGCAATACACCTTTGCCACAGAGTATGGCACATTCCCTGCCCGTAAGTCTGCTGAAGCCATGGATCCCTTTGCCGACCAACCTCATATGGCAAGGGCAGCCCAAATGGTTGAGCATTCTATACCCCTACCCGAGCATCCAGCCTGGGCTCAGATTGATGAAAGAATCCAAGCTGAGCTGCAGTTAATCTTTGCAGGCGAGAAATCGGTTGAAGACGGTATGGAAAGCGCTGCCGCACAAGTTGAGCGTCTATTGCGGTAACAGAGGCGGTGTTTTTTTGGGGGCGTTTCACGCCCCCTCCGCTATGAATTAGGAGGTTAATCATGTTCAAACGAATCTGGCGAGCTCGCTCGGGCTACCTTTTCATTCTTCCCAAGTTTGTGCTCTTTACAATTTTTGTGTTGATTCCAATTATCTGGTCCGTTTTTGTTTCGTTCCAGGAATACAAAGTGTTTGGAACAGAATGGGTGGGTTTACGCAATTTCCAAGATGTCTTGTATGACGACTTGTTTTGGACAGCAGTGGGCAACACTTTGCGTTACGCGGTCGTAGTTATGCCATCATCTGTCATTATTGCCCTAGTTTTGGCCTCACTGATTAACCCCCTTAAACGCGGCGCTCAGACTTTCTTCCGAGCTAGTTTTTACTTGCCCACTGTAGCTTCTAGTGTAGTCATTTCCATGGTTTGGCGTTGGATCTTCCAGACAAGATTCGGGATTGCCAATTACTTCCTCAGTCTCTTTGGAGCGGAGCCCATCAACTGGCTGCATAGCTCGGCTTGGGCCTTACGATCCGTGATCATTATGGCGGTCTTAACTCCTCCCGGGATGGGGATTATTCTCTATTTAGCTGCCATGGCTTCTATCCCTGAGAGTCTCTACGAAGCGGCCACAATTGACGGAGCAAATCGCTTCGTGCAGTGGTGGAAAATCACCCTTCCCTTGCTCAAACCCACCACCCTATACTTGATGATCGTCTCCACCATCGGTTCTTTCCAAGTCTTTGACCAGGTGATGTTGATGACGCAAGGGGGTCCAGGCTACGCTACGACTACCATTGTCCACAGAATCTATAATGTGGCGTTTCGAGATTTCCAATTCGGCTATGCTGGAGCCATGTCTATGTTTCTCTTTGCCGCCATCATTACACTGGCGCTCATTCAATCCAAAGTGCTCTCGAGCGATGTCGAGTATAAGGGTTAGGTGATGAACATGAAAAAAATCAGAGCATCACATATTGGTATTGGATTTGTCTACTTGATCCTCATTATGGCGGCTGTGGTATCACTCATTCCTCTGTATTGGGTGTTTACAACCTCTATTCAGCAACCAGAAGAAGTTCAAATTATGCCTCCGAGGTTTATTCCCTCGGTTATTAGTCGCTATTTACCCCTCCAATTGGCAGGAGAACAGGAAAGTGCTAAAGCTTTGGTGGACGGAGCTTTAGAGAGTTATCGCTTCCTCTTTCGCAATACACGGATTACGCGCTGGTTTACCAACAGCTTGATTATTTCACTTTCAGCCACCGCAGGCATATTATTATTTGACTCCATGGCTGCCTTTAGTTTTGCCAAGAAACAGTTCCCCGGGCGCGATCTTCTCTTTTGGATCATGGTGGGCACCATGACCATTCCTGGTCAGGTACTTCTGGTCCCCTTGTTTATGGTGGTGCGGGAACTCGGTGTAGTGAACACGCCTTGGGCCATCTTACTACCCCAATTGTCCATGGTCTTTGGAGTGTTTTTGCTCCGGCAGTTTATGATGACGGTTCCTAACGAGCTCATTGAAGCGGCCCGTATCGATGGAGCAAGTGAATTTGGCATCTATTGGCGTGTTATGTTGCCTCTATCGAAGCCAGGCTTGGCTACGCTGGGGATTCTTACCTTCACCTCCAGCTGGAACTCGTTTTTATGGCCTCTGATCGCTGTCCAACGCTCAGAGTGGTTTACTCTACCTGTTGGTTTGAAGACCCTCCAAGATCAAAACCTGGTGAACTATGGTCTCTTGATGAGTGGAGCTGCTGTGGCAGCTGTACCCATGATTATTATCTTCCTGTCCTTCCAGAAGTACTTTGTTAAGGGACTGACGCTAGGCGGGGTGAAAGGATAGTGAGAAAGATGCTCTCTTTAGAAGCGAAGATTGGTCAGATACTGATGTTTGGCTTCAAAGGTACGTCCGTAACTCCCCATATGGAGGAGTTTATTGTCAAACACAACTTGGGCGGGGTTATTCACTTCTCCCGTAATGTACAGAATCCTAAGCAATTAGCTGAGCTCAATCAAGAGCTCCAAGGCTTAGCAAAACGTTCGCCGAGCGGTAGTGAGCTCCTAATTTCTATTGATCAAGAGGGCGGTACTGTAGCTCGCTTAACAACCGGGGTAACGGTTCTACCCAGTGCTATGGCCTTCGGTGCCACAGATAGTGTGGAACTTACGGAGAAAGCCTGTGAAATCGCGGGGCTGGAACTTAGGGCCACGGGCATCAACATGAACTTAGCCCCTGTAGTGGATGTGAATAACAATCCTCTGAACCCGGTGATTGGGGTGCGGTCGTTTGGAGAGGATCCCGAGAGCGTTGCGAAGCTCGGTGCCGCCGCGATCCGTGGCTACCAGAAGCATGTAGCAGCTGTCGCCAAACATTTCCCCGGACATGGTGATACCGATTTGGATTCCCACTTAGACCTACCCATCATTCCCCATAGCCGTGAACGTCTGGATCAGGTAGAGCTCCTGCCCTTTAAAGAAGCTATTGCTGAGGGTGTTGCGGCGATTATGACTGCTCATGTGGTTTTTCCAGCCATTGAGGCCACGCCTGGTTTGCCTTCGACCCTTTCTTACCAAGTGCTAACCAAGCTGCTGCGGGAAGAACTAGGCTTTGAGGGCTTGATCATGACAGATTGTATGGAAATGGCCGCCATTCAAGATACCTACGGCACAGTGGAAGCCGCAGTCATGGCTGTAGAGGCCGGCGCAGATATGGTTCTAGTCAGTCATTTGGAAGAATTACAAAGGGGAGCCTTCGAGGCTTTGTTGGGGGCGGTACGTTCTGGCCGGATCACCGAAGAGCGAATCGACCAATCACTGGCCCGGATTCAAAAGGCCAAGGACGATCTGAAGCAAGAACAACCAGAACTTGCTGTGGTAGGCTCGCCTGCCCATATTGAAGTCGTTCGAGAAGCAATTAGAAGAAGTATCACCCTGGTTCAAGGTGAAGATCAGCTACCTCTTACCCAAAAACCGGTGTTAGTGGTGGAACCAGTTCGAAAGGCCGCCAATATTGCAGAAGATGTCCTGATGGACATGGGGACACTCGAACTTTCCCTCAAGGCCAACGGCTTTGCCGATGTAGTCCACTGTCCCATAGGAATGGAAGTCTCCCCCGCAGACCATGAAAACGTCTTGGCCCAAGCCCCAGAGTATGAAACTGTAGTGTTTGTAACCTCTGATGCCCATCGTCATCAAGGTCAAGCACGCTTGGTACATGATTTGGTGCACAAGGGTTCTAAGGTGATTGTGGTTGGCAGCGGAACGCCCTATGAACTACCTGAACTACCAAGAGATATTACCTATCTCGTAGCCTACGGTAGTCGGCCCTTGGTGTGGGATGAGGTTGCCCAGATTTTGCTGGGGAAAAACGAGGCCCAAGGGAAACTTCCTGTTTCTCCAGTCTAAAGAAAGGGGTGAATGGATGATGGAACGTTATGCCATTGGTTTGATGTCTGGTACTTCCCTCGATGGAATTGATGCTGCCTTGGTACGTCTCAAGGGCGATTCCCTGCCTGAACTGGTGGAGTTCATTTCTCTTCCCTATGATCTGGAGCAGAGAGAAGCTCTCTTGCGCTTGTGTCAGCCTGGGCAGGCTACTGTGGCAGAGATTTGTGCCATGAACTTTACGTTAGGTGAACTCTTTGCCGCTGCCAGTCTGGAGCTTTTGCAGAAGGCACAGCTCAAACCAGGCGAGGTCAGCGTAATTGGTTCCCATGGACAAACCATCTATCATATTCCTGGCGAGTCTACTCTTCAAATTGGGGAACCAGCCATCATCGCAGAGCGCACAGGTATCATCACGGTTGCAGATTTTCGCCCAGCGGACATTGCCGCTGGTGGACAAGGCGCACCCCTTGTACCCTATTTTGACCAACTCGTCTTTGGAGAGCAGGAGACGACCCTGGTGACAGCTGTACAGAATATTGGGGGTATCGGTAACGTCACTGTAGTGGGAGAAGGGACAGACAAGCTACCTTGGATTGCTTTTGATACAGGCCCGGGAAATATGGTCATTGATGCGGTCATCCAAGCGGTGACTAAGGGCGCCAAGACCTATGATGAGGGTGGTCAAATGGCGGCCCAAGGGGATGTCCATGGTCCTCTCCTAGCTCAACTTATGGAAGACCCCTATTTCAGCCAGCCTTTGCCCAAGACAACGGGAAGGGAACGTTTTGGGGCAGAGTTTACCCAGCGCATTCTCCAGGAGAATAGTGCCTTGGAGCCAGAGGACCTGGTGGCCACAGTCACAGCCTTTACCGCGGAGAGTATTGCGGATCAATATCGCCGCTTTATCTCGCCCTATGTGAATCTTAACCGGGTCATTGTCGCGGGTGGTGGCAGCTTCAATCGTACACTTCTCTCCATGATCGAAGAGCGTGTTGGTTGTCCAGTCTACGTACATGAGGATTTTGGGATCTCCAGCGAGGCTAAAGAAGCCATGGCCTTTGCCATGCTCGCGGATGCTACCTTACGCAGGGCGGCAAGCAATGTGATGCGGGCTACTGGCGCAAAAAGGCCAGCTGTGCTAGGTAAGATCGTATTTCCCGGGCCTGAGGGAGATTCGCTATGAAGCTTGAATCGTTTCGACTCGTGGAAGAGTTTGTAGCAGAGCGTAATGCATCCGCCGCGGTTGCCCTGGTGGAATACCAGGGAAGGCAGTACGGACCCGCGGCCTTTGGTACCACCGCTTTTTTTCCTGGCGCCCCTGTGGTCACGGAAGATACGATCTTTGATATCGCTTCTCTAACCAAGGTTGTAGGGACCACCACCTTGGTCTTAGGCCTAGTGGATGAAGGTATAATTGGTCTAGACACCACATTAGGGGATCTAGCCTATAAGTATGGAGACGTATTGCAGGGTGATTTTCTAGATCTCTTAAGGCGCTACCTACCGCAAGAGAAGGAGAAAATCTCTATCGCACAGCTCCTGAGCCATACCTCAGGCTTGCCTGCCTGGCTTCCTCTGTATTTGGATGCAAAGTCACCTGATGAGATGGTGCAGCAAATTCTAGGCTGCGACTTAGAATATGCCCCAGGTAGCCAGGTCGTCTACTCCTGTTTGGGCTTCATCGTACTAGGGGCTCTGATTGAGTCCCTCACAGGTTTACCCCTGGACCAGGTCCTGCAAAAACGGGTGCTTGGACCCCTAGCTATGAACGACACCTTTTACAATCCACCGGAAGCACTCTACCCCAGAGTGGCCTATACAGAATGGTGCTTACGTTCCAAGCAATTCCTGCGAGGCACTGTTCATGATGAAAACGCCCAAGGGCTCCGAGGGATCAGTGGCAACGCCGGGCTTTTTTCCACAGCCGCTGATTTGGCCAAGTTTGCACGCATGATCCTTAACAAAGGTCGGAGCGGGCCTGAGGGGGACCGAGTGGTCATGAGCGAATCGAGCCTTGGTCTCCTCAAGACCTGTTTCACCGAAGGCCTAAACGATCGCCGCACTTTGGGCTGGATGTTACCCACACCAGGCTCATCTGGTGGGAACTTACTTTCGGCCACCGCCCTAGGTCACACCGGTTTTACCGGAACATCCCTGTGGATCGATCGCGAGCAAGACCTATTTGTCATCCTGTTAACCAATCGAGTGCATCCAACACGCAACAACGAAGCACTCTTCAAACTACGCCCCGCCTTCCACAATTCCGTAGTCAAGGAACTGGGGCCTGGCCCCCACGCAATTTGACGAATTTCGCACTACCGCTAGGTCTTCAATTCGGCTTGGATCTGGGTGTAAATCTCGTCGGGTAATTGCAACTGCTCCTGGCGAGAAAGGCCAGCGGTGGGAATGGGAGGCAAGATCTTCGCTGTAATGATGGCAGGTTCAATCCTGTCATTTTTTTCGCCCATGACCTGCCAAGTCCCATCAATCACCACCGGCACGATGGAGACACCCGTAGCAAAGGCGAGTTTAAAGGCGCCGCGCTTAAAATCGCCCATCTCAGGTCCAGAGCTAATCACTCCCTCGGGATAAATCACCACACTCCGCCCCTGATTCAGGATCTCTTTGGCCCCCTCTAAGGCCGTATAGTTCTGCCGCACATTACCGATCTCAAGATAGATGGTGTAGGCATAGCTAAACCAAAGACGAAAAATGGGGAACTTGGACGCCGCACTGGAAGCTACAAACGATTTGGGTTTGCGGATATAAGCAAGGAAAACCGCACTATCAAAATGGCCCTGGTGATTACTGACAAAGAGTACAGGCTCGTGAGCTGGAATGTGTTCTAATCCTTCGAGCTTAACCTGAGAACCTGTCAACCATATGAGGCACCTGGCGAGAAAAGCTAGGAAATCGTCTGTAATCCGTGTCCGTAGCTTGTCAAACCCCAGGGCGCTTAGGATTGCCGCCAGACCTAGTAAGGGAAGCCCCAAGACGACCAAAGTCCAGCTCACAAGGAAGAATAAACGCCGGCGCATTAGCGCTCACCCCGCGAGGTAAGAAAACGATCCACGATTTCCTTGGCCAGTTCCGCCCCAAACCAGCCTTCCCCTTGTTCTTCCAAAACGCGAGGATAGAGCCGAAACAGACTGGCCCTTTCCCCTTGGGAAAGATCCGCCAAATCCATTTCACGGCGTTCCTGAGGGACGCAAACTAACTTATGATCCCCATCTCCCCGGGCAAAGCACCCAATGATGCGAACGGCCTCTTCGTTACCGAGCTGATAGACTTGGGACGATACGAGAATGGCATCCAAGTGAGGGTCCGGTGGCGTTCCCGACTCTTTCAGCCAACCATAGGGGAACGGACAACCCCGGACAAAAAACAGACTCTGATCCGCGGTTTCAACGAAGCTATCGGTTCTTGGATCATACTTCATCCGCTTTTCATACTCCACCGTCTGCTCAATCACTATGTGAAACATGACTCTTCCCCACTTTCAAGACCTTGCGGTCATAGGTGATCAAACCATTGGTCTCCGATTCCACATCGGTCAGTTGCGTATAGACTGCTGCTGACATACCGGCGGCAATCAGGGGCTTGACTTGCTCTTCCATCAGGTCTTGGTAGGCCCTTTCGAAGGCTTCTTGTTCCCTAAACTTTTTGTAGCCGAACTCCTTGGAA
>JAAYOK010000224.1 GCA_012520355.1 Bacillota bacterium
GGACGAAATGGTTTCAATGTCCGAAAGAGTAATTTCCTCCCGGCCATCACTCCAGGCCCAGAGTTTTTCCAGCTCATTTTGGATTAAGTACAAGTCCGCGCCCACTCGAGCCAAAAACGCTTCAGCCACATCTCGCTTCATCTTCTTCCCTTGCTCGGTACATAGATCCACGACATGCCGAACCAAGCCATCCCCCTGGAGCGGAGTACATTCAATCTCTTTGGCCAACTGACGCAGTGCTTTGACATACTTCAAGCGATTATCGACTTTATCGAAAAAGAGGGCCAAACAATTGGCATCTGGGTGTTTGTCCAGCCAGGACACTAATTTGTCCATCAGTGCCGCGGGAATCTGATCTGCGTTTTTGACAACCACAATTCTAGCTTCACTACCCCATGGAACCATTCCCAGCTCAAGTAGTAAACTCTCCAGGTCAAACTCTTTCTGTCCATAAGAAACAGACCAGTTAAACTCCCCTAGACTATCCTTGGCATTTCTCTCTTTGAGAGCTTGATAAATCTGATCCTGCCACATGATCTCAGGTCCATGGACAAAAAGGACCCGAGGTAAGGGACCCTGAGCTATTTCTTGGATGAATTTTTGCACAACCACAATCCATCACCTCGGATCTCTTATTCCGGATCAAGGCGAACGAAACCTGCCCCACATGCCCCACCATACATGAAAAGTTTGTGCTTGGTCCTGCGTCGTTCGCCAAACAATGCTTTGCTCAGAAAGATAGTCCGTAACCTCTTGGTGGGGATGACCAAAGCTGTTTTGCCCTGTGGAGATTACAGCCCACTTCGGGCGGGTCTCAGCATAGAACTCCTGGAGTAAACTCCCCCGGCTCCCATGATGGGGAACCTTCAACCAGTCAGCTCTCAGGTCAAGTTTGCCATCATGAGCGAGATCATAGAGGACTGGGTTCTCTAGATCTCCTGTGAAGAGCATACGCATTCCCCCATACTCCAGACGCAACAAGAGAGAGTTGTTGTTATAAGGGGAAGGCAGATTCTGCCTCAACTCCGTAGGATACAGAATCTCAAGACGAATCCCATCACCCAAAGACAGGCTGTCTCCAGCCCGGCCCTGGTGATAAGGGATCTGTCTTTCTTCTATGAGCTCCAAATAGCGCTCATAGGTGAGACTGGTGTGTTCATGACCATTGTCAATGACCATACCTACCTCAAAGTGTTCTAGTACAGCAAGAAGGCCAAAGAGATGATCCTCATGGGGATGGGAGATGAGTACATAGTCAATTCTATCCACTTGACGATGCTGCAAGTATGGAACCACTCGTTCCTCCCCAACATTCCGCCCCCTTTCCTGCCAATAAGGGGAATCACCTCCCCCATCCACCAGGAGATGAACACCACTTGGGGTCCTCACAAAGTAACAATCACCCTGTCCCACATTGACTGCAGTGATCTCCAGGGGCCTACGAAACATGGGCGGCAGACTCAAAATGGTTAGCAAGACCACCCCAATGGTGGTGAGTTTAGCCAGAGTTCGCTTGGGTTTCGTTAAGCGGGGCCTGCGCAGTTGCCAGCCTGCATATAGGAAGAAGATCCAGCAAAGATAGAGTTCGGGTAGGGTCCAAGAACCGAGACGCAAAGGGACAGCGAAGGGCAGGAGCATCACCTCCAGGCTATCGATCATGCTCATAACGCCGCCCAGTAAGGCTCCCAGGCCGAGAGAACCGAGCCCTAGGGCAACGAAGAAGCCTCCAATCAGTAAGACTGTGACCAAGGGCACAAAAAGTAACGTTGCCAGGGAGCCCAAAAGTGCCATCTCACCGAAATGGGCAAACAAGAAGGGAGCCAGACTCAGCTGGGCCCAAGTGGATACAAGCAAAGAATTCGCTATATAACGGAGCACGCGGTTTCTACAGTTCACCCGCAGACTCGGTCCCCAGAGGAGAATTCCCCCTGAGGCGGCAAAGGAGAGAGTAAAGCCTA
>JAAYOK010000225.1 GCA_012520355.1 Bacillota bacterium
ATCGCCTTGGATGAAAGGATCAAAAAGTCTATGCATTTGTTCTTCATCCATGCCAATACCTGTATCTTTGATGGTGAAGGTGAGGTGGTATGTGTCTTTTTCCTGGGCCAGAAGTCGAATATCCAGAGATACTTCACCTTCACTGGTAAACTTGGCTGCATTGTTCAGGAGGTTGAGAAGAATTTGCTCCAAGCGCTTGGAATCGCCAAAAAACCAGGTCGGAATCTGGGGGTCTTTGGCCAGTCTAAAGCCTATTTCCTGTTCTTGAATTTTGTAAAGGACGATATTGACCACATTTTGAATGACCTGGTCGAGGTTGAAGGACTGTATATCAAGTTCGATTCTTCCGGCCTCTATTTTTGAGTAATCTAGAATATCATCGATGATACCCATCATACCTGATGACGCCTGGGTGATCTTGTCCACATAAAGTCGTTGGGTTAAGGAGAGATTGGTTTTCTTGAGAAGGTAGGCCATGCCGGTAATGGCATTGAGGGGTGTACGTAGCTCGTGGCTCATTCTGGCCACGAAGGTCGATTTGAACTCGTTGGCCTCATCAGCGGCTTGCTTTGCTCGCTCTAGGTCTTGCTGAACTTGCCTTCTCTTGCGAATCTCTCGGCGTAAGACAGCAATCCAATGGAAGGATACAATCAGAACAAGAGCCACCACTGAGCCAACAATGGCTACAATGCGAAGTACCGGACCATAGTCTGGATCTGTACTAAGTCCGATCTAGCGATTGTTGATCGCGAGTCGTTCGTCATCACTGATGAGACTTAAGGCTTTGTTAAAGACACTGACAAGTTCAGGCCAATCTTGACGTACAGCAAAATGGAGTGCTTGTTCCTTGTCTGCCTCAAAGGCAACGTAGCGAAGATTGGTTAAGGCATGGGAACGAATGAAATAGTTTGTGGTGGCGAGGTTACCAAGGAAGACTCTTTCGGTCTGGGTTGCCACCGCCGTTAAGGCCGTTTCAGCAGAGTCGTAGAGACTTAGGTTGATCTGGGGATAGTAGGTCAGGTAGCTGTGGTGTGAACTATTGCGCTGTACAGCGACAGTCAGTCCATGCAAATCCTCGATGCCGGAAATTTTCGTGTCCTGATCTTGGGTAACAATGACCCGTTTGAAAAAGTAGTAGGGTTCGGAGAAAAGGAGGTGTTGCTCCCGCTCGGTCGTCTTACCCACGGCGGGTAAGGCATCAATCTCGCCCGCTAGTACCTTTTCATAGGCTTCGACCCAGGTCAAATCTAAGGCCACTTCAAACTGGAGGCCCGTTCGATCTTCGATCAGAGAAAGATAATCGGCAATAATTCCTGCATATTCCCCTTGTTCATTAATGAACTCAAAGGGAACAAACTCGGGATCGATCCCCAGTCGGATCACCGGGTGCTCGGCCAGAAAGGCTTGTTCCTCCTCAGTCCAGTCCACGTCAAAATCATTAGCCAGAAAGGGTAAGACGAGTAAGGCTGTGACCAATGCCAATACCATTAGGGAGCCAAAAAGCCGTTTCATCTGCATTCTCCTTTTATCAATGAACCCTCCAGCCAAAAGAATGTGTTTATGTTAATATAATATTAACATTCTAGAGAGCGTAATGCAAATACAATTTGCCAAAAGACATGCCCTAGGCATAAGAAAAAAGCACATTTCCCTGGGACATTCCAGAAATGTGCCTTTCCGAGGTTATACTTGGTGGAGATAGGGGGATTCGAACCCCCGACCTTCTGCATGCGAAGCAGACGCGCTCCCAACTGCGCTATACCCCCATGTGTTGATTATAGATCGAGAAATTTCAGAGTTCAAGACCTCTGAGCAGCGAAGTTTCTATTCATCTCTGTTCCGCTCTTTGCTATACTGGACATAGACTG
>JAAYOK010000226.1 GCA_012520355.1 Bacillota bacterium
ACGCCTCAGTGATCGCTATATTAGTGACCGCTTCTTGCCAGATAAGGCCATTGACTTGATGGACGAAGCCGGTTCTCGGGTACGCTTAGCAGGCTTAGTGGCCCCTCCAGAGCTCAAAGAGCTGGAAGGGAAAATTGCCGAAGTGAGCCTGGAGAAGGAAGCTGCCATCAAGAATGAAGAGTTCGAGCAGGCAGCTAATCTAAGGGATCGAGAACAGAAACTGCAGGAAGAGTTGGAGACCAAGCGCAATGAGTGGCGCAAGAGCCATGGGCGGAAGGAAGCCGTGGTCACTGCTGAGGATATTGCTGCCGTTGTGGCGGGCTGGACAGGAGTTCCAGTCACAGACATTACCGCTGAAGACGCGGTTCGTTTACTCAATCTCGAGGAGATTCTCCATGAACGGGTGATTGGCCAAGATGAGGCCATTGGTGCTATCTCCCAGGCTGTGCGTAGGGCCCATGCCGGCTTGAAAGATCCGAAGCGGCCCATCGGTTCCTTCATTTTCCTCGGACCTACCGGTGTGGGGAAAACAGAACTAGCTCGTGCCTTAGCAGAGGCCCTCTTCGGTGATGAGGATGCCATGGTCCGCCTGGACATGTCAGAGTACATGGAGCGGCACGCTGTCTCCCGCTTAGTCGGTTCACCCCCTGGCTATGTGGGCTATGAGGAAGGTGGCCAGCTTACCGAACAGGTGCGTAGAAAGCCTTATTCCATCGTACTCTTTGATGAAATTGAAAAGGCCCATCCAGAGGTCTTTAACATTCTCCTCCAAGTGCTGGAAGATGGCAGACTGACTGATTCTAAGGGACGTGTCGTGGATTTCCGTAATACGGTGATTGTCATGACCTCCAATGTGGGGGCCCAGCAGATTAAGCGTGACTCTGGTATCGGCTTTAGAGCTGTAGTTGACGAGCGTAGCAACTATGAAGCAATGAAAGGCAAAGTCACGGATGAACTGAAACGGGCATTTCGTCCCGAGTTCTTGAATAGAATCGATGAGGTCGTTGTATTCCACGCCTTGAACAAAGTGCATATTGGTGAGATTGTTGAAATCATGCTCAAAGAGCTCCGTACCCAGCTTGGGGAGATGGACATCACCTTAACCGTCACTGACCAGGCGAAAGAGCTTCTGACTAATAAGGGTTTTGATCCCGATTTCGGGGCGCGACCCTTGCGTCGAGCGATTCAACGTTATATAGAAAATCCTCTGGCAGAGGAGATTCTCAAAGGAACCTTCGGTGAGGGGGGCACAATTACTGTGGACTCCAAAGAAGGGGAATTCGTTTTTCACTAATTCGTGCCATAAAAAGGGGGTGTACAGTGCCTAAGGGGCAGTTGTGCACTCCTTTTTCTGATGGTATAATAGAAGTGTAGGAAAATTTGGAAGATAGAAAGGGTACACTGTGGCTAAAAAAACGGTGGTCTTTGTATGCCAAGCATGCGGAGCTGAAAGCGCTCGTTGGATGGGGAAATGCCCTATGTGCGAGGAATGGAACACCCTCGTAGAGGAGACAATCCAACCTGCTACTAAAACTGTCCGGAGTTGGGTAAGCAAGAGCAAGCCTTTACCCTTAGCCGAGATAGAAAATCGGGCAGAGGCCCGTTTTAGCACAGGTATCACAGAACTTGACCGTGTCTTAGGGGGCGGTTTGGTACCAGGTTGCTTAGGCCTCATTGGGGGCGACCCTGGAATTGGGAAATCCACTCTTTTATTGCAGGTGGCGAGTCTAGTGGCTCAAAGGGAGGGGAAAGTCCTTTATGTAACAGGTGAGGAATCTTTAACCCAACTCAAGCTACGTGCGGAGCGCCTCGATGCAATTGTTCCTGATCTGATTGTGCTAAGTGAAGCCGATACCAATGCCATTTGTGATGTGATTCGTGATGAACAACCAGTCTTGGTGATTGTTGATTCGATCCAAACCATGTTCGTGGAGGAGGTATCATCGCCCCCTGGCAGTGTGGGACAAGTCCGTGAGTCAACCGGACGATTCCTCCAGTTAGCTAAGGGGAGTGACATCTCCATTCTCCTTGTGGGACATGTGACCAAGGGGGGCAACCTAGCTGGACCAAAGGTACTAGAACACGCGGTGGATTTTGTCTTATACTTCGAAGGGGAAGTACATACTTCGTTTCGGATCATACGCTCGGTCAAGAATCGTTTCGGTTCCACCCATGAGGTAGCTATCTTTGAGATGGGTGGGCGGGGTTTGATTCCGGTGGCCAACCCTTCCCAGTTCTTACTCTCCCAGCGTCCCCAGAACAGTCCAGGTTCGGTTGTGGTACCTTATATGGAGGGGACTCGTCCGCTCTTAGTGGAAGTGCAGGCCCTGGTGGCCCCAGGCCCCTACAACGGGAACCCCAGGCGGCAGACGACAGGTGTGGATTATCAACGTTTTTCCATCATCCTAGCCGTGCTGGAGAAAAGGCAAGGATACCCCCTCCAGAGCCATGATGTGTTTCTGAATATTGCAGGTGGGCTGAGACTGCAAGAGCCAGCCCTTGATCTGGGGATCGCAGTGGCGGTGGCCAGCAGTGTGGCGAATGTACCGGTTGATCCTCTTTGTGCCGTCTTGGGTGAAGTGGGTTTGTCCGGCGAGATACGGGCTGTACGCGGTGTGGAACAGCGTTTAGCTGAGCTCCATCGTCTTGGCTTTGAACGCTGCATTATCCCTAAGAGTAATGTGCAAGGTAATGAGCCCATTTCGGTCTCCGGTGTGAGCACGATACAAGAAGCTTTGAAAATAGCGGTAAGAAGGTGAATTTGTGCGCGAGAATGACATGATTTATGAGCATCTAGAGATGGTAGCACCAGGCACGCAACTCTATGAGGCCCTTGATAGCATTCTAAAGGCTAAAACAGGGGGCTTAATTGTCATTGGAGATACGCCTGAGGTGTTGGAGTTGGTGAACGGTGGTTTTCACATCAATGCAGAGATGCATCCAGGGTCCCTTTACGAACTGGCTAAGATGGATGGGGCCATCGTGCTCTCAAGCGATGCTAAGCGGATACTGTATGCCAATACCCAACTGGTTCCAGACAGTATGATTCCTAGTTTCGAGACTGGAACGCGCCACAAAACCGCAGAACGAGTTGCGAAGCAGACGGGTCAACTTGTGATATCCATCTCACAAAGACGTAATATCATTACAATTTATCGGGGAAACTGGAAGTATGTAATTCGGGAGGTTAGTGTAATTCTGGCCAAGGCCAACCAAGCCTTGTCTACGTTAGAGAAATACCGCAGTGTGTTTCAACAATCCTTGACGAATCTAAGCGCGTTGGAATTTGAAGATTTGGTGACCCTAACGGATGTTACCACTGTGCTCCAACGGAGCCAGATGGTGAACAAGATCGCTTGGGAGATCGAACGATATGTGATCCAACTTGGATCCGAAGGTCGTTTGGTCAGAATGCAATTGGAAGAGCTCATGGCCGACACCAAAGACGAAGGACTTTTGGTGTTCAAAGACTACTACGCAGGTAGCAATCTGAGTGAAGCTTGGGCACAATTGGAAGAACTTGATTCCGATGATTTGCTGAGTCTGGCTTCTATCTCGAAGGCACTAGGCTTTGGGGGGAGTTTGGCTAGCCTAGAGCAGGCTTTGGCCCCAAGGGGATATCGTGTCTTAGCCAAGATACCCCGCTTACCTATGCCAGTCATTGAGAATCTCGTGAAGACCTTTGATGGACTTTCTAGTGTCATGGATGCCACCATCGAAGAACTCGATGATGTGGAAGGTATCGGTGAAGTTAGGGCAAAAGCGATTAAAGAGGGCTTACGCCGTTTACGGGAGCAGGTCTTAGTCGATAGTCATATCTAACGGAGATGGAACATGCCTAGGGTGTTGACCCTTTGGCTCTCTTTATGGATGATCTCTTCGAGGTCTAATCCTAGGGCATTGCACATGCCCGCCAAGTAGAACAGATTTTGGCCAATTTCTGCTTCAAGCACTTCTTGGCAGTTCTCGCAGATTTGTCCCTTGAGATGCGATTGGATATAGTTGCGCACATCTTCAAACGAGCAATCATCTGGTAAGAGTTGTTTTGAGGCGTCAATGTTGATGCAGCCGCAATCGGTTACCGCTCGAAAGAGGGCTCGGTTCACCCGGGCATTCGTTTCTTGGAACTTGGAAGAGATGTCTAGGATGCTGTAATGGCGCACCAAGTTTTCTTGTACGTTCTCTTGAAAACTATGACAGGTGTTTGCTTGCTTGGTCATCTCAGTCACGTCCTCTCGCCACCTTTAGTGTTAAGTCGGGCAATTCTGGTTTCATTATAAGTCTTTTGAAAATCGGTTGTCAACCTATGAACAGGGACGCTGGCCAGCTCCTCGTTTGACTTTGACGGTATAAAGTGGTAAATTTATTGTAAGGATCTATGTTTGATTAAGGAGGGTGTGCGATGTATAACGTGGGAGATTATGTGGTCTACCCCATGCATGGTGCTGGAGTTATCGTGGCCATTGAGGAACGAGAAGTGCTAGGCGAAAAGCAAAAGTACTACATTATGGCCTTGCCCATCGGGGATATGAAGGTAATGATTCCCATGAAGTCCGTTGATGATCTAGGACTTCGTCAGGTTATTGGAGATGACGAGGTCAGGCTCGTCTACCAAATTTTAGAAGGCGATCAGACGGCCATGTCATCGAACTGGAATCGCCGCTATCGTGCTAATATGGAAAAGATAAAGAGTGGCGATATATTCGAAGTCGCTGAGGTTGTACGCAATCTTACAATCAGGGAGAATGAAAAGGGTCTGTCCACCGGTGAACGAAAGATGTTAGATAACGCCAGGCAAATCCTCATGAGCGAACTAGTAATTGCTCAAGAATCCACTGAAGAAGAAATCGTGGAGAGAATTGCCGCAATATTTCAGCAGTAGGGAGGTGAATGATGGGGTCGTTGGTGTAGGGGAAACATTTTGGGCGAACACAGAATACCTAGGAGAAAACGGGAAATACTAGGACATGAACGAACTAAACTATCGCGAGCATTGATAACTGATGAGATAGTGGGAGGTGAAGCGAAGTTTGGTCATTTTCGTTAGGATTGTATTTGCTGCCATTGGCGCGGCCCTTGGTTATTCTGGGGCGTTGGTAGTCCTTAGTTCAGGCGCAATGGCTGGATTTATCGATGAGAGTTATTTAGTCGGTCTGTTTATTTTCGTTGGTTTTTTGGTTGGTGTTGCGGTTGGTCCGCCCGTTATGCGAGGTTTGAAGCGGGGCAGCAAGAAGACGATACAGGTCTTGTTAAAAACCCCCACCCATGAACTTGTGGGGGGTATTATAGGGCTAGTTAGCGGCTGGGTTGTTGCGCTAATCCTTTCTATTCCTTTACTAAGAATCCCCTTCGTAGGAGATTATGTCCCAGTCATTCTCGGAGTACTATTAGGGTATTTTGGTTTGATGGTAGGACTTAGAAAAACAGATGACTTACCTGACATGTTGACTCGTACTGGGTCCCGGGGGTTGAAATCTCGGAAAACTGCCACACAAGGAAGTCCCAAAATACTGGACACTAGTGTAATTATTGATGGGAGAATATCGGATATTACCAAATCAGGGTTCCTAGAAGGAGACTTGATTGTCCCAGGATTCGTCTTGGAGGAATTGCAGCACATTGCAGATTCATCCGATGTCTTAAAAAGGAATCGGGGGCGACGAGGTTTAGATATTCTCAATAAGATTCAAAAAGAACCCTATTCCCATGTGCGCATTGTAGAGGAAGACTATGGTGAGATTAATGAGGTGGATACCAAACTTGTTAAACTGGCCAAAGACATGGGGGGAAAAGTAGTCACCAATGACTACAATCTCAATAAGGTATGCGAATTGCAGGGCGTGCCTGTGCTAAACATTAATGAACTTGCTAACGCTGTGAAACCAGTGGTCTTGCCAGGTGAAGAGCTGAAGGTCCAGGTGATCAAGGACGGTAAGGAGCAAGGGCAGGGTGTAGGCTACTTAGATGACGGTACTATGATCGTAGTGGACGGAGGACGCCGCTTTATTGGGCAATCTGTGGCGGTGCTGGTGACAAGTGTGCTTCAGACAGCGGCTGGACGCATGATTTTCGCCAAACCGAAAGCTATGGAACGGGCATTATGAGCTTATAGACAATAGAGGGCCTGATTGGGAAATCGGGCCCTTTTTTAATACAGCGGCAAAGGGAGTTGACGCAAGTGAGAGTTGGAGTAGTAATAGCGGCAGCTGGTACAGGCACTAGGATGGGTAGAAGCGAAAATAAGGTGCTCTTGCCATTAAAGGGGCGACCTGTTCTTTCCCACAGTTTGATCTGTTTTGATTCTATGCCCGATGTATCCGAAGTGGTCGTCGTCACAAATGAGCGCGATCAAGAAGCTATTACAGAATTAGTAGCCAGAGATGTGGTCCAGAAAAAAGCCAAGGTGGTCTTAGGCGGTGAAACGCGGCAAGATAGCGTCTATCGTGGCCTGAAGGCTTTGGCTGAAGATACAACATGGGTGATGATTCATGATGGGGCTCGTCCCTATATTACAAAAGAACTGGTTTTGCGGGGCCTTGCAGCTTGCCAGGAGCACCTGGCCGTGGGTATCGCAGTGCGGGTCAAAGATACTATCAAGCGAGTGCAGGATGGCCTGATCGTAGATACACCCGATCGCTCCCAGCTCCGGGCCATGCAGACTCCTCAGATCTTTAGCTATCCCTTAATTCTCCAAGCTCACGCCTGGGCCCGAAAGGAAGGTGTGGTGGCCACAGATGATTGTGGGTTGCTCGAAGCCATGGGGCATCCAGTCTACATTGTGGAAGGGGATTATGCCAATATCAAAATCACAACACCAGAGGATCTGCCCAGCACTGGAAGCTTTGTTGGCTTTGGTTACGATGTCCATCGCCTTGTGCCAGGTCGGCCCCTCATTTTAGGAGGAGTGGAGATTCCCTTTGAAAAGGGGCTCCTAGGCCACTCTGATGCGGATGTAGTCACCCATGCGGTGATGGACGCTATACTTGGTGCCATGGGCCGAGGGGATATCGGTGAGCATTTTCCCGATACGGATCCGAAGTATAAGGATATCTCCAGTATCCTTCTCCTCGAAGAAGTGGTTTCCCTTATGGAGCAAGGCGGTTTGACACTTAAGAACTTGGATGTGACCATTATGGCCCAAAGGCCGAAACTCGGGGTCTGGAAAGGACGCATGAAGAGCAAGCTCGCGGAAATTCTATCCGTCCCCGAACGTACCATCAATATTAAAGCCACAACCACCGAAGGACTAGGTTTTGTGGGCCGCGAAGAAGGAATCGCGGTTCAAGTTGTCGCCTTGTTGGAAACAAGCGCTTGACCAAAGGATCATCGACCTCATTTCATACCCCTCGAATTTGAAGGATCTCTTCAAATTTAGAGGGGTATATGTTATTATTGAAGAAACTGTAAAATAACTCGGAGGATTTCGGTAAGAATCCCCAAAGGAGAGTATGTCATTGACACTAGCATGTCCGTTTGGTACCCATAGGGTTCTGGAACCAGCAGGTGCTCTGCCCCAAGGTGCAAAGCGCCTTGATAATCGTATGGAGATTCATTCGAACGAAATTTTAGTTGATTGTGAAACACTGAATATCGATTCAGCGAGTTTCACCCAGATTCGCCAAGAAGCCGGTGATGACAAAGGACGAATCGCCCAAATCATGTTAGATATCGTGAAGCAGAGGGGTAAACATCATAATCCTGTGACAGGATCAGGTGGTATGTTTATCGGCACCGTCAAAGCGATTGGTGACAGCCTCCAGGGCCAGCGAGATCTAAACGTGGGCGATCGCATTGCCTCACTGGTTTCCTTGACTTTGACACCCCTTGTGATCGAATCCATCGAAGCCATTCATTTAGACACCGCGCAGGTAGATATCAAGGGCCAAGCCGTGCTTTTTGAGAGTGGAATTTATGCAGTCTTGCCCCCTGATCTTCCCCAGAAACTAGCCTTAGCTGCTCTAGACGTAGCAGGGGCTCCTGCCCAAACGGCCAAGCTGGTGAGGCCTGGCGGTACAGTCCTAATTGTAGGAGCAGGTGGAAAATCTGGCAGCCTTTGTCTCCATGAAGCTAAGAAGCGGGCTGGTGTTTCCGGCACCGTGATTGCCATGGATTACGGCGCAGCAGCGGTGAAACGGATTGAGCAGTTGGAGTTGGCCGATGTCATCCTCGATTTAGATGCCACCAAGCCAGTGGAATGCCTCAGGGCCTTGCAAGGGGCAACTGGAGGAGGCCTTGCTGATCTCACCATTAACTGCGTCAACATTCCCCAGACGGAGATGACCTCCATTCTCTGTACTCGTGATGGAGGTACTGTTTACTTTTTCAGCATGGCCACAAGCTTTACCGCAGCGGCCCTAGGTGCGGAAGGCGTGGGGAAGGATGTCAATATGCTAATTGGTAACGGCTATACCAAGAATCACGCGGAAATCACCTTACAGGTTCTCAGGGAGAATCCAAGGCTCAGGCAGCAGTTTATGGAGATTTACGCGTAAGAAGCCAAGTGAGAGGAGGCGTGCCAGTGCTACTGCAGGACATACTAGACCAAGGCTTTCGGTCTGTCTCCATCATCGGTCTGGGTAAGAATACTGGCAAGACCTTCTCCTTCAATCACCTCTTACAAGAAGCAAGGCAACTTGGGATCCAGGTGGCCATGACCACCATTGGTCTGGATGGGGAGGAACAAGATAGCCTCTTTTACCATGACAAACCGAAGATCGTTATCTACCCTGGGGACATTGTGGCTAATGCTAGTTCCTTGCTAATAGAGAGTGGTCTAGATTACGAAGTGCTGGGAAGTACCGATATCATGACCCCCCTGGGTGAAGTGATCTTGGCGCGGGTCTTGAGCAGGGGTCGGACCTTACTTTCGGGGCCTAGTACCGCACGCGAACTGGCTCTTGTAAAAAGCCAACTTGAGACAGTGGGCATCGACTTGTTTCTTGTGGACGGTGCCATTGATCGCAGATCACTTGCGGCACCCATGGTCACAGATACCACCATCCTTGCTGTAGGGGCCGAAGTGAGCCTGGATATCCAATATCTATTGGACAAAGTCCGGCAGGAATTGGCCGTATTGAACCTACCGGAGTGGGATCGTGGAGAATTTGCCTCCTTACTTAGGGATCAGGCCTTAGGAGACGATGTCAAACTCGTGGTTTTCTCCAAGCAAGGTCTCGAGGGACAGCTGACTCAGCAAGAGTTTTTTGGGGACCCCCAATGTTTGACCCAGGTGGTTAAGGCGGACACGGAGACAGTCTTTATTCGAGGCATTCTCACCGATGAAGTGTTGGACAAAGTCTTAGGCTGTCAGTCTGTCAAGACGTCCTTTTCGCTTCTGGTTACAGATCCCGCTTGCGTTTTTTTATCTAGGCAAGGTTTCCAGAGGTTAGAGACTAACGGGCTCGAGCTGGAGGTGCTACATCCGATTCACCTCAGTGCGGTGACGGTGAATCCCTTCCATCGTCGCGCTGGCCTAGTCGATCCCCTCCGTTTGCTGAACGAGGTGGGACAAGCTGCCCATCCCCTACCTGTCTATGATCTAAACTTAGGACTTCGTTTCACGCCGGCAAAGGAGGCTTTTCATGGAACTTCTTGATCAGACCACAAGGCGCCAACTAGGGTTTGATGAAGTGTGGTCACAGATCGTCCCTTTATCACCCCTAGGGAGAACCTATATGAGGCGGACTAAAGCCTTCGCTCCAGGCAACTGGGTTGCCTTAGAAGCTGAGTTTGAGCGGCTCGAAAGAATATGTGCAGACTTGACCAAAGATGCAAAGGTTGCTGATGATCTCGGCTTCCTTTTGCGTTCAGCTCGGGATATTTCCGGGACACTTCAGCGTAGTCTGGAAGGGGTCACCTTGGATGAGATCGAGTTTTATGAAGTCAAGAAATTGCTTGGTCTAGCAGAGAAAATCCATCTTGAGTTAGAACGGTTGGGGTGGCATTCACTTTTTCCCCAACCACTTGATCTTTGTAGTGAGTGTAGGGACGCTTTGAGCCTAGGTCAAGGGAGCTCGGAGAGTTTTTACCTGGCTGATGCTTATAGTCCTCGGCTAGCCCAGATTCGTTCCCAGCGCGTGGAGTGCGAAACGATTCTCGCCAGGTATCGAGAACATTTCGATGGCGAACTGCTCCAAATTGCAGGTAGAGTGCTGTCTGCGGACGGCGAAATAACGGTGAGCACACAAGATGCGGTGCTTATTCATCAGCTTGAAGCCCTGCCTGGCTTGGGCAAGGTGCAGGAGAGCCAGCACTTCGTTACGTTCCGCCTGCAAGAAGAGGCCACGATTCTTCAAGTTCGGGAGGAGCTAGGCAAGGCCCGAGGCGCTGAGGAAAGGTGCAAGAACGAGGTTCGCAAAGAACTGACAGCCCTTGTAGGCGAGTTTGCCCCTCGTTTGTTGGAGCTCTTGGAGAGCCTGGCTGCCCTCGATTTCCTTCTGGCTAAAGCGCGATTTGGGGCCCAGATCGGTGGAGTTAGACCTAGACTCTCAGACGATGGGACGATTCGCATCCGAGACGGAAGGCACCTTCTGGTGGAAGAAGAAGTGCGGCAGGCAGGCCAAAGGTATACGCCCCTATCCATGCAGGTTGGACCAGGGGTGACTCTGATTACAGGGCCTAACATGGGAGGTAAGACCGCCACCCTCAAGACCCTAGGTTTGCTCATGGCCATGGCTCAATATGGGCTCTTGGTGCCAGCTACTGCCATGGAGTTTCGCCCTCGCCAGTTGATTCGCTCCCATTTGGCCACAGCTGAGATTCCCCAGGGTTTAAGTACCTTTGCTGGGGAAGTGGTCTTTTTCCGAGACGTAATCAACTACTGTGATGAAGAAGCCTTGATTCTAGTTGATGAGATTGCCCATGGCACCAATCCCTTGGAGGGAGCGGCCATAGCCCAGGCAATCTTGGAGTTTCTTAGGGGCAAGAGGGCCATTACAGTGGTTACCACACATTTTCCCTCACTGGCAAGGCTCGAGGGCCTTTGCCACCTCCGGGTGAAGGGTTTGGAGCGAGAAAAACTGAGGGATCTGGAGGTGGGCTCCCTCCAGCGCTATATGGATTACCGCTTAGAGGTGGTCTTAGAGGGTCAAGGACAGATTCAGACCAGTGATGCGGCCATTGTTGCCGAAGCACTGGGACTCCAGGGGCCAATCGTGCAAAGGGCCAAGGAGCTTACGGATCAGGAATTATTGTAGAAAAGAGGGACTGCACGGATGCGTAACCAGTTATTACGACTTGATGAGGAAAAAGTACAACGAGCCAGGCAATTGGCGCAGACAATCGCCTTTGAAGTGCAGGAGGAGATTTCCCGTCATACCACAGTGAGTGTGGAACGTACGGTAGCACGCCTTTTTGGTATTGACGGAACCAATCAGGCAGATGTTCCCCTAGCCAATGTGGTGGTTGATCAGGTGCAGAGGGCAGGGTACTTGGATCGGGGTATTGCCTTTTGGCTTGCCAACGCAGTGGTTGCCTTGGATCAGACGCCCCAAGAGATTGCTGAAGCCGTGGCTCAGGATTTGAGTCTTTGTGACCTGCCAGCCCAGGATCCCAGTGCCATCTCCCGGGTTATGGACTTTTATACAGACCAGGCCCTCGGCACGATCAAAGGACAAAGGCGGAGGCGGGAAGAGCTTCAAACTCAGCTTGGCCGAGGTTTGGAGCCGCTTAAATATGTGATCGTAGCGAGCGGCAATATCTTTGCCGATGTGGAACAAGCCAAGACTGCGGCGAGACAAGGGGCCGACATCATTGCTGTTATCCGCACAACCGCGCAAAGTCTCCTGGATTATGTGCCCTATGGTACTACCACCGAAGGATTTGGTGGTACCTATGCCACCCAAGCTAACTTTCGAGTGATGAGGGCTGCCCTGGATGAGGTTAGCCAGGAAGTGGGCCGCTATATTCATCTGGTCAACTATTGTTCCGGACTTTGTATGCCTGAAATCGCGGCCATGGGTGCTTTGGAACGCCTCGATATGATGCTCAACGATGCCATGTATGGGATTTTGTTTCGGGATATCAATATGGAACGTACCTTTACGGATCAATATTTCTCCCGCCTGATTAATGCCTACGCGGGCATTATCATCAACACCGGTGAAGATAATTATCTCACCACGGCTGATGCCTTTGAACAGGCCCATACCGTCTTGGCCTCCAATTTCATCAACGAACAGATGGGATTGGTTGCCGGTTTACAAAATTGGCAGCTGGGTTTAGGGCATGCCTTTGAACTGGATCCCAAAATGAAAAACGGTTTCTTGTATGAACTTGCCATGGCCCAAACGATCCGTCAGATCTTCCCTGAGGCACCCTTGAAGTATATGCCGCCTACTAAGCATATGACTGGAGACATCTTCCTTGGCCATGTGCAAAATGCCCTGTTTAATCTAGCCTCGATTCTCACGGGGCAGAGTATCCACCTACTAGGCATGCTGACGGAGGCGATTCACACACCCCATCTAAGTGACCGATCCCTCAGCTTGGAAAATGCCAATTATGTAATGGGAAATGCCAGAGATTTGGCGCAGGAGATCTCCTTTAAGCCTGATGGTATCATCCAAAAACGCTCTGAAGCCATTGTTAACCAGGTTGTGGACTTTCTGGAAGAAATTGCCCAGAAGGGTTTAAAGACAGCCATTAGTGAGGGATATTTTGCCGACATTCGTCGTCCTAAAGACGGTGGAAAAGGCGGAGACGGCGTCGTTTTAAAGGCAACGGACTATCATAACCCCTTTATGGATCAAATGCAGCAGGAACTTGGAAGGAGGGAAGCCGATGCGTTCTAAGGACCAGATAGTTAAGCCCTACGGAGATGCCTGGGGTGATGGCCAGGTTCAACTGAGCTTCACTCTACCCATACCTGCCGGAGCAAAGGCGCTCGAAGCAGCGAAACAGCTGGCGACCCAAATGGGTTTCGAAGGCGTGCAGGTTACCAGCATGAAGGATCTCTATGGTTTTAGTCATTTTATTCTCTACGGAAGCACGAAGTATAG
>JAAYOK010000227.1 GCA_012520355.1 Bacillota bacterium
AGGAGAAACAGCCTGCCATCGAAGGGATTTTGCTCGTGGACTTTGTACCCTATAGTCCAGTCCTGGGCAATGAAACCATGATCGGCTACAAAGAAGATGCAGAGTTTGGACCGGTGGTCTTGGTCAGCAAAGGGGGCGAGGACGCCGAGTTTTTCGCCAAGCACTATGACCCAGCGAACATTTTTCTCCCGCCTCTCTCATCTAGTGCTGCCCTTGACTTTGTCCAGGGGCTAAACATAGCCGAGAAGTTTAGAGAACAAGGCAGAGAGGAACAGCTCACACTCCTCGCCGATACCCTAAAAAGAGTGTCGCAGCTGGCGTATACTTACTCTAGTATCTCTCCAGTCAAGCCAAGGTATCAACTCCTCTCTTTGGATATTAACCCCCTGGTCTTCACCGACGAGGGACACTTGCTCGCCATCGATGGTTTTGCCGAGTTCTCCCTCCGAGCAAATGACAGACCAGCCTGGGGTGAAGTGAATACGGAACACCTTGAGATGTTCTTTAAGCCCCAGAGTATTGCAGTCATTGGGGTTTCCACAAACTTGGCCAAGCCCAATATGGCCCGGGAGATTGCGAAACTCCTCCACAAAGCAGGCCAAGAGGATCTTTACCTCGTGAATCCTCGCGGGGGCACTTTGCAGATCAACGGGGTAGAGTACCCCTTGTATGAAGATTTTACCCAGATCCCGAAAGTCGTTGATCTTGTTGTCTATGTCTTACCCATTGCCAGTACAGCGCAGTTTATCAGGGATTTAAGCGGGCGGGCTAAAGCAGTCATCGTTATTTCAGGCTTGCCAGCTGATCTGGAGTATACACAGTTCGTGGCAGAAATGGACCGGGTAAGGCCCAAAGAGTTGCGTCTGATTGGTCCGAACTGTATGGGCGTATTCTTCGCCCCCGATACGGATCAAAAGGGAGTTAATACCCTGTTCATTGAAGAAGAAAAACTAGGCCTCAGGTATTCACCTAATAGCAACACCGCCCTTTTGACACAAAGCGGCGCTCTGGCCTTAACATCCATTGACGCTTTGCAGGACAGTAAGGTCTTCAAGGCTATTGTCAGCTTTGGGAATCAGTATGATGTGAAAATCACGGATCTTTTGGCCCACTTTGCCCAGGATCCCCAGATTGATCTGATCTCCCTCTATATCGAAGGATTATCCCCAGGGGAAGGACGTCACTTCTTCGAGTTGGCCAAGGAGGTGGAAAAGCCCATTCTGGTTTACAAATCTGGCAAGACAGAGGCAGGTGCCCTGGCCGCGGCTTCCCACACAGCAGCCATGAGCGGCAACTATGCGGTCTTCCAGGCCGCTGCCAAGCAAAGTGGAGCCATCCTAGCCGAAAAACTCGAGGATTTCTATGGTTATCTGCGAGTTTTCTCACTCCTAGCCAAGAAGAAGCCCCGAGGGAATCGACTAGCCGCCATCTTCAATGCTGGCTTTGAGTCCACCATTGTCGCGGATGAAATGAGGCGCCTTGCACCTGCTCGTCTCGGAAAAGAAACCATAGATCAACTACGGGCCACCGATGTACACGGCCTCGTCGATCTGTCCACAGCCCTCCTGGATGTGACTCCCATGGCCAATGACCAGCTCTTCACGGACTATGTGGAAACTGTCCTGCAAGACGACAATGTGGACTGCGTCTTTGTGAGCATCGTCCCCCATTCCAACGCATTAAAGACGGGACCAAGCACTGCCCGCGATCCAGATGGCATGGCCAGTCTCCTTGTTGGCCTCAGTAAGAAGTACCAAAAACCACTGGTCGTGTCGGTCAATGGAGCCCGCTACTACGATGAGTTTGTCAAAGTGATGGACGAAGGGGGCTTGCCAGTCTACCGCAATCCCAGAGCGGGAGTACAGGCACTGGAGACCTTTGTGGATTACCATTTGGGCCGAGAATAAGTTTTACACAGCAAGCTATAGGTTCCACCTGTAGCTCGCTTCCTTTTTTAGGAGGATAATTCCAGAAAATGTGGAAAGTAGCAAAAGTCAAAATTCGCCTCTTAGGGGGA
>JAAYOK010000228.1 GCA_012520355.1 Bacillota bacterium
GAATCTCCCGCAGCTCCAGGGCACCTGTACTCGTGACGGCCGAGCCATCCGCTAGAGCTTCGCTCAGGCCAGGAATGGGCGGCAGATTAGGACTTGAACCAGTGGCAATAATCAAGTGTTCTGCAGTGATAGTCCGACCATCGACCTCGATGCTGTGGGGGTCCTTAATGTATCCATAACCATGGATGACCTCGACTCCGTTGCGCTCAAGGAGCTGTCTCACGCCCCCAGTCAGCTGGTTCACGACCCTATTTTTGCGTTCCAACATGACCTTCCAGTCCAAGGCGATGGCCCCATCTCTGGTCACTTTAATGCCGTAATTCTCCGAGTTCAGGATGTCTTGATAGACTTTGGCGCTTTTTAACAGTGTTTTAGTGGGGATACAACCTTCGTTGAGACAGACACCCCCCACGTTCCCGCCTTCGATCAAGACCGTCTTGGCCCCGAGCTGGGCGGCCTTGATGGCCGCCACATAACCTCCAGGACCACCACCTAAGATGGCAATCGTATAATCTAGCATAGGATTTCCCCCCTTAGCCCATCAAAAGTAGAAACGGGTCTTCCAGATAAGATCTGAGCCTTTGCATAAAACGACCCGCGTTACCTCCATCGATAAAACGATGGTCAAAGGCTAGGGTAACAGGGAGAATGTGCCTGATCACAATCGTATCATCTTGAGCCACCACCGGCTTTTTGGTTATCGTACCAATGCCCAAAATGCCTGCTTCGGGATGTTTGATCACAGGCAGGCCCGATAAGGCCCCAACCGCTCCATAATTGGTGAGGGTAAAGGTACCCCCTTGAATCTCATCTAGGGTGAGGGTCCGTTCTTTAGCCTTTTCTGCTAAGGTTTGTACAGATCGTGCCAGACTTAGGATACCGAGCTGATCTGCATGTTTGATTACAGGTACCAAAAGCCCATCTGGTGTGTCTACGGCAATACCAATGTTGTAGTACTTTTTCTGGACAATCTCCTGCGTACTAGGGCTGAAACTGGCGTTAAAGAGGGGGAATTCTTTCAGGGTCTGAGCTACAGCCTTTCAGGGTCTGAGCTACAGCCTTGACAATAAAGGCCATGTAGGTTAACTTGACTCCCTCCTTGGCCGAGCGCTCCTTAGCGTCTTGTCTGAATTTCACCAACTCTGTCACGTCGAATTCGTCCATGACGGCAGCGTGGGGAATTTCTTGCTTTGAGAGGGCCATGGTCTTGGCCACCGTTTTGCCAAGCTGGGTGAGGGGTATCCTCTCCTCGAGATCCTGGGGTACGCTTACTCGAGGTGTTGCCATCGGCTCTTCTGCCTCCACGGGCTTCGCCGCCTGCCGAATGTCCTCTTTCATGACCCTTCCAGCCGGCCCTGTGCCAGCAACTAGCGTAATATCAACGCCGAGTTCTTTGGCGAGATGTCTGGCCACAGGAGTTGCCAACACTTTTCGTCCATTCGAACGAGACTCTGCCGGTAGCGCTTCACGACTTGCTTCTAATACATGGGAGGAGGTTTCCAGTGCGCCGACTACACCGGCGTTTTCTTCTTCCACCGCTTCGGTGGTCGATTGGCTGGGTTCTTGAGGTGAATTTGAGAAGTCATCAATGGTCACCACTACATCACCGACATGGATGGTATCCCCCACAGACCCCTTCGTTGCCACCACCTTGCCTGTGGTAGGCGATGGGATTTCTGCATTGACTTTATCCGTTTCCACCAAGAACAGAGAATCGCCTTCCTTGACCTCGGCCCCTGGTTCCACAAACCACTTTAAGATCACGCCTTCAGCGATACCCTCGCCGATATCGGGAAATCTAAACTCTAACATAGTTGCTCCTCCCTTCTAATAGTGAGCGACTTGCCTAATTCCATGGGCAATGCGTTTGGCATCCATAAAGTAGTGGTGCTCGCCCCTGGGAATAGGAATGGTTACATCGAAGCCTGCGATCCGAGTAGGAGGAGCCTCGAGGTATAAGAAAGCTCCTTCATTCACCAAGGCCATGAGTTCCGCCCCCGGTCCGAAGGATTTCGCGGCTTCATGCACTACAACGAAACGGCCCGTCTTTTGCACCGATTCGATGATTGTTTCTTTATCAATGGGGGAAATGGTGCGAAGGTCAATGATCTCCAGGGAAATCCCTTCCTCTTCCAGTAGTTTTCCCGCCTTGAGGACTTCATGCACATAGGCGCCCCAGGAGACCACAGTCACATCGTTTCCCTGTTGCAGGACCTTCGCTTTACCCAGGGGAATGGTGTAATCTGCCTCGGGAACTTCCTGTTTGAAGGCCCTATAGATCTTTGAAGGTTCTAAGAAAATGACAGGATCTTCGTCCCGAATAGCCGACAAAAGGAGTCCCTTGGCATCGTAGGGTGTAGAAGGGGTGACCACTTTCAAACCTGGAATATGGCCAAGCAACGTATCCAAGCTCTCGGAATGGTGTTCCAGGGCTTTGATTCCTCCCCCATGGGGCATCCGGATCACCATGGGCAAATTCAGTCGTCCCCGGGTACGATTTCGCATCCGAGCCACATGGGAGATAATCTGGTTGAAAGCGGGGTAGACAAAACCAGAAAACTGGATCTCTGCCACAGGGCGCAGGCCGTTAATGGCCATACCCACAGCGCTTCCCACAATGGCTGATTCTGCCAAAGGCGTATCAAACACGCGCTTTTCACCGTATTTCTTCTGCAAACCCACGGTAGCTCGAAAGACGCCTCCCTCTAATCCCACGTCTTCGCCGAAGACGACAACTCGTTCGTCCCGTTCCAACTCTAAGTCTAAGGTGTGGTTAATTGTACTGATGAGATTCATAACGGCCATTTACTCCACCTCCTCAAGATATTGCACATACGCATCATACTGTTCCTTGAGATGCGGAGGCATGGTCTCGAAGTGATACTTAAAGATATCTTCCAGTTTTGTCTCTCCGCTTGCTTCCACCTTACGGAAAATCTCTAGGGCTTCTTCATCATATTGCTCTATGAGTTTTCTATCATCCTCTTCGCTCCAGACGCCCTTCTCGATCAGGTACGCCTTCATGCGTTTGATGGGATCTTTCACTTGCCACGCTTCCACCTCTTCATCGGCGCGGTACTTCGTGGGGTCATCTGAGGTTGTATGGGCTCCTAGGCGATACGTGTAGGCTTCAATCAAAGTGGGTCCGCCGCCGTCCCTGGCCCGATCAATCGCTTCCTTGGTGGCAGCATACATGGCCATCAGGTCATTGCCGTCCACGAGTATCCCAGGAATCCCTGCCGCCACAGCCTTTTGGACTAAGGTCTCGGCTCTGGTCTGCTTTTGTCTCGAGACGGAAATGGCGTATTGGTTGTTTTGAATGATAAAGACAACGGGTGCACCGAAGACCCCGGCGAAGTTCAAGGCTTCACTGAAATCACCGATGGATGTTCCTCCATCACCAATAAATGCTACGGTTACATCCTTTTCCCCCTTGATGTTCGATGCCATGGCAATCCCTACCCCATGCTGCAATTGGGAACCAATGGGAACCGATATGGGCAGGACCCGGACATCTTCTGGGAACTGGCTGCCAAATTCGTTGCCATACCAGTAAAGATACACACGCTCCAAATCAACACCTCGCGTGAGCCAAGCCCCTAGTTCGCGAAAGGCTGGTACCAACCAGTCGCCTTCGGCCATAGCCTCCGCGGAACCCACCTGGGCTGCCTCTTGCCCCGTATTGGGTGCATAGGTGAGCATCCGTCCTTGCCTTTGGAGCTGTAGCGCCTTATTGTCTGCGCTTCTTGTTTTGAGCATCGTTTTATAAGCGTTAAGCCATTCTTCATCCTGGCGTTTTGGGACCAAGTCTGGTTGGACCAGGTTCCCATTCTCATCCATAATCTGTAACATTTTTCCTTGCAATGGACCGTACTGTTGAGCTAACATCGCAGCACATCCTTTATGGTTTAATTTATAACCTAATTGGTTATATTAAGTATAGCAGGAATGAGAATCATTTTCAATTGATTTTTGGGAAATTTTTACGGTCCTCGGTACTATCTTTTATGACATAGAAAAAGGACCGGATTTTCCGATCCCTTTTTTTGATAGAGTCAGCTAGAGTAAGAGTGGCGGTACAACCAGGAGAAGCAATAGAGACCCAAAGACCAATGCTATCGACCAGACTATCTCCCAGGTAAAAGTCGGCGGTAGAGGCAAAGGTCTCAAACGAATTCGGTTCCAGTTCAAAGCCAAAAATGGAAGCCGGCCTCGATAGTGTCATGGTAAGCGATGTCTCTTCACCGGTGATCAAGACATCTGGATTGGCACTCTCTGAATACGGCGGAGAGGACCAGGCGACCAGGCGCGCTTAAGTTATTCACGCCATCGTCACCTCCCATCAATTGAAATGAAGGGTAGCTGCTTCTTTCATACTATGGATATGTCCGCCTCAAGCTTGAAGTAACCACTCACCGTTCCCATTTTGGCTCTCCACTCTTGGGGTGCTGTCTTATCCCATCATAACTTTAACTTGATGCAGGGCCCCATCCGCGAAAACCGGTAAGCAATTCCCCGCCACTTCCTTACCATCAACGGTGATTTTGGCCACACCCTTGCTGACCCCAGCTGGGTTCATGACCTGAATCCGATAAATGGCCCCTCTGAACTCCCTTTCGACTTGGTACTCCTGCCAAGTCTCTGGAATGCAAGGATCGATTACAAGGCCATCATAGTCTGGTTTAATGCCCAGGATAGCTTGGGAGATGGCTACATAGTTCCAGGCCGCAGTACCGGTGAGCCACGAGTTTTTGGCTTGACCGAAGTTCACTGCTTCCTTGCCAGCAATCATTTGAGCATAGACGTAAGGTTCCAAGCGGTGTAACTCGGAGATTTCCTCGCGGTAGGCAGGACAAATCTTCTTGTAGAGCTCAAACGCTCGCTGGCCCCGGCCCAGAACGGTCTCGGCAATGATCACCCAGGGATTATTGTGACAGAAGATGCCACCATTTTCTTTGTAGCCTGGGGGATACGATGAAATCTCCCCTAGTTCCTTATGGTACTTAGAGTACGCGGGGCTCAACAAGACAATGCCATGATCGGTCTCCAAATGTTCCTGGACCGAATCTAAGGCCTCCTTGGCTTCACCTGACTCAACACCGATCCCCGCCATGACACAGAAACCTTGGGGTTCGATATAGATTTGGCCTTCCTCACACTCCCTACTTCCCACCTTTTGACCTTCAGCATCATAAGCCCTGAGAAACCACTTACCATCATATCCATGATCCAAGACCGTCTGAATCATCTTCTCCATGTGCATCTTTGCTTGCTTGGCCTCTTCGGACAAACCTCTCCGTTGGCAAAGCTCGATGAAATCCGGCGCGGCATAGACAAAGAGACCGGCAATAAAGACGGACTCGGCCACAGGTCCTTCTGAAGGGCCACTCGTTTGGAAGGATTCCCCTGGTTCCTCCGAAAAACAGTTGAGATTGAGACAATCATTCCAATCCGCTCTTCCGATCAGGGGTAAACCATGGGGACCTAGGTTATTCACCACATGGTAGAACGAACGTTTTAGATGTTCAAAGAGACTGGCCGAATTCTGAGGATCGTTGTCGAAGGGAACATCCTCATCGAGGATGGAAAAGTCCCCTGTCTCTTTTAGATAGGCCGCGGTACCCACGATCAACCAGAGAGGATCGTCGTTAAAACCAGACCCAATGGCATGATTCCCCTTCTTGGTCAAGGGCTGGTACTGATGATACGCGCTACCATCGGCAAACTGGGTAGCTGCAATATCTAAAATGCGCTGTCTGGCCCTAGCTGGTACTTGGTGTACAAAACCCAAGAGATCCTGATTGGAATCACGAAAACCCATCCCCCGTCCGATCCCAGACTCAAAGTACGATGCACTCCGGGACATGTTGAAGGTGACCATACATTGATAGGGATTCCAAATATTGACCATCCGATCGAGCTCGGCATCGCCGCTACGAGTCTGGTATTTTGCAAGGAGGGTATCCCAGTGGGCTCTTAGTTCCGCTAAGGCCTTCTCCACCTGCCCATCGGTCTTGAACGCCTCCATCATCTCCCGCGCCCTCTTTTTATTGATCACACCAGGGGCTTCCCATTTATCCTCCCTGGGATTTTCCACATAACCGAGGATGAAGATATATGAAGCTTCTTCGCCCGGGGCAAGCTCCACGTCAATCTGGTGAGAAGCAATGGGAGACCAACCGCTCGCCATCGAGTTTGTGGCGGCACCTCGGCGCACAACCTCAGGGTCATCAAAACCATGGTTGAGACCCAAAAAGCTCTCCCGATCCGTATCAAAGCCGGCCACCTCATGATTCACCGAGAAGAAGGCATAATGATTCCGCCGCTCTCTATACTCGGTTTTGTGATAGATGGTAGATCCCTCCACCTCCACCTCACCGATGCTTAGGTTGCGCTGGAAATTGGTCATATCATCATGGGCATCCCAGAGACAAAACTCCAAGAGGGAAAAGAGGGAAACAGTCTTCACCTTCTCCGTTTCATTTTTCAGCTTAATCTGGGTTATTTCCCCTGTGAAAAAAAGTGGGACGAAAAAAAGTTGCTCCACTTTGAGACCGTTTCTGGCTCCTTGAATCTTGGAATAACCCAGCCCATGACGGCATTCATAAAACGACAGTTCCTTCTTCATCGGTTTATAGCTTGGGGTCCAACAATCTCCCCCATCATTGAGGTAAAAGTAACGCCCTCCATCGTCTAGGGGAACACTATTATAACGGTAACGGGTTAGACGCCGTAAACGGGCATCTTGGTAAAAAGAGTATCCCCCAGCGGTGTTGGAGATTAAGCCGAAGAAGTCTTCGGTCCCTAAGTAGTTGATCCATGGGTAGGGGGTGTTGGGGGTAGTAATCACGTATTCGCGATTCTGATCATCAAAATACCCGAATTTCATCGTACCAACCTCTTTTCTGTTTTTCGTGGTATTCGCTAAGAGTTCATTAAAATCCTGTTTTGTTTCCTTTAGCGAGGAGAAATATCAGACGGGCTCGTTTCATGCTGCGATCATCTAATTGTCGTTTTTAGCAGACTATGATAGACTAAAGACATCGACTACATTTCAGGGAGGGACGTACATTGAACAAAGAGGAACGAAGAAGTAAGGTGCTTGAAGTCTTAAACAAAGCAAAGTCCATGGAACTGCAGGCCATTCACCAGTATATGCATCAACATTACATTCTTGACGATCTAGATTTTGGTGAGTTGGCAGCCAAAGTCAAGCTGATTGCCATTGATGAGATGCGCCATGCCGAAGCACTAGCTGAGCGTATCAAAGAACTTGGTGGCGAACCAACCACAGACTTAGCCGGACCTGTGGTCAAGCGTCAGGATGTAAAGGAGATTTTCCCCTTTGACGCCAATGAAGAGGACGATGCCATCGATGCTTATGGGCAGTTTGCTAAGCTCTGCCGGGAAATGGGAGATACCATCTCTGCCAGCCTTTTTGAAACCATCATTGAGCACGAACAAAGCCATTTCAACTATTTCGACAATGTAGATAACCACATCAAGACACTGGGCGACACCTACTTATCCAATCTTGCAGGTACCCCTTCAGGAACCGGTCCTGCTAAGGGCTTCGCTTTCCCAAGTAGCGAGTAGTGGAATCAATTAGCATAAGGCAAGGGACTTTACCCATGGTAGAGTCCCTTTTACTCTATTCCCATTTCAGCTAGGAGCTCAATAGCCAAACGAATCGCTTCACCGCACTTCTGACCCTTGGTGGCAGCATGACGCTCTGCGGCGGCTTGATCTCTCACATCATAGCCTAGGATCTCCCGACAAAATAGTGTACCCTTCCTCTGACTATACTCCTCCATAAACTGTAAGGTGAGCTTGGAACACCGTTCCTTGGCCGTCTGATCCTCGGGGAGATAGTAGCCTTCCCTGGATCCAATGACCATCAGAGCCCCTGTTACGGCCCCGCACACTTCACCGACGCGCATACCTCCTCCGAAACTCGAGGCTAGTCTCAGTACCCTCTGGCCCTCTTCCTTCCCCGTCTCTACAAAGGGACCAAGGACAGATTGAGCGCAGTTGAACCCAGCACTGAATCGTTCTAAGGCTTCATCAATTCTCCCCATCTTCATCTTCCTTTCCCTATCCTCTGCTCACAATCTGTATCCCTAACCACCATTCTACCTGCCACATAACATAATACCTGGCAGCTCCACGCTACCAGGCATATGTATCACCCACTTGTACCTACCTAGAATAAAGGCCTGCGATCACGTTTTCGAACTTTAATCCAAATCTTCCCCTCCGATTCCCTGAAAAAGCGTACTCCGAAGAGTTTAAGCGGCGTCCAGATCTCCCGAAATTGGTAATATGGCATCTTGCCTCCACCCCCGAAACTTTGTTCGCACTAGCAAACTCAGCTTTCTCCCCGTTACATTTGGATTTGGGTGATAAATTCGGCAAAAGCCAACGTTTTCCTGCCTTTCCAAAAGAAATTGTAGACACAGACTAATCCCGCTTTTGTTCAAAATGGATGGTAACCGTTTCGTTTCTGTCAATTTCCAAACGTACCCTTTGTTTCTTCGCATCATACCAGCGGGCCGAGTCATAACCTTCCAGGCGAGGTGGAGTACCCGTCCACTTCTGAATGGAATAGCCTTCTTTAATCCGTAAGGAACATTCAGCTACCACTCCCCCCGGAATTCTCGTGTAAGTAATCTCCGAAACTTTAGCGGCTTCTGGAGGCTCAATCTGAACATCCAGAGTATAGTTGGTCTGTCTTCGCACATAGAAGATCACGCTGATCACCACAACAAGCATGGCTAGAAGCGATATGTTTCCCGCGATCCCCATGACTTCACCTCCTCTTCCTGGTTTTAGCAACATCTTATTATATCAAATTTTTGGGCCCGCCAGCACCTACGAGTCACTTCTCATTCTTTCTAATACGGGCCTTACTTCCTATAGCATGTGTCTGGAGGCAACATATTCTGAAGCAAGAGGTTGATGCAACAGCGTCAATCCAATATCAGAAAGGAGATGCGTATATGGGTTTCCTAACCAATCAGCTCACACAGCAAA